>CAYQOI010000058.1:0-12180 GCA_964419085.1 uncultured Cytophagia bacterium
CCCAAAGATCGTTGATTTTGTCTTTGTTCTTGTCCCTGAACCCAAAGGCGTGAGGATAAGCCTTGCCGTCGACGTCGTTGCGTCCGTCCCCATCCGCATCACGAAAAACGTCGTTGATCCCGTCGCCGTTCTTATCGATGAATCCCAACGCCCGAACAGCCACGGCCCGCTTCTCCTTTGTGGCTTTGTCCGGCGATCTCTGCGGTTTGGACGGCGATTGGGCCTGCAATCCTGAGCACCACGTCAAGAACAGAACCAAAAATATTGGGATCGGATTTTGTTTCATGACTTTATTCAACGAGTTTGAGCAAATGATGCAAGGTGCGGCGCACAAGCCCCGTGCGCCGCATATCCCTGCCTTCTTATTTTAACAGCAACATCCGTTTAATCTTCACCTGCTCGCCGGCGGCCAGGCGCACCAGATAAACGCCACTGGCCGCAGGTCGGCCGGCCGTGTCTTTGCCATCCCACTGTACAGAGTACACTCCTGCGGCTCGATCTTCGTCCAGCAGCACGGCGATTCGCTGGCCCAGCAGGTTGTAAACGGCAAGCTGAACATGCGCTTGCACCGGCAACTGGAAACGAATGGTGGTCGTCGGGTTGAACGGATTGGGGTAGTTTTGCTGCAAAACAAACTCAGATGGGAGCGTCTCCCCCGCGCCATCCTGGATTGCCGTGATGGTGGCAGGCGCAACAAGCGCGTAGTAATTGCTCAAGTCCGTGCTGCTGAAACTTACCGTATTCGCCTGCTTATCCACCGTCACGCCGGAGACCTCTTTCCACTGTTGTGTTTCGTCGTCCCAGAATTTCATGGTCAGGCCATCTTCGGAGCGTCCAGTTGCAGCGAGGTCTTCATCATCATAGTGAAATTGAAAGCGATGTTCGCGGTCGAAGCGCATCATGCCCCGGCGGCCGCCGAAGCGTCCCCCCATCATGCCCATGCCGTAGGGATCGTGCATGTTCAAATAGAAGCCTCTGAACTGCTCGCCGTCGTGCTCGCCGGGCAAGCTGTCGGGGTGAATCTCCCAGAATTGCACAAAGGCCGAATCGGGCCACATCATGCCACCCATGCCGTGCCCCATGTGTCCCGGAGCAAAGCCGACCCAGTTGGCGCTATCGGTGACGCAGTAGACAAACGTCGTGTCCAAATGATTTCTGTGCATCCACATGCCAGCCCAGGGCGCGGGTTGGTCCAGGGGGCGCCACACCAGCCCATCGACGGCATAAACCGAGAGCATGTCGGGTCCCGGCGTCTCATGGACCCTGCCGAATACGGTTACGGTCTCGCCGTCGGTTGGCCGCGTTGCCCCACTAGCCGGCTCATACCAGGGCGGGCCGAATCCCAGCCTGTAATCGGGAATGGAGTCCCGGTCGACATCCAGGAAATAGTGGTCGTAAAAGTAGGTGGTATCGATCATCACCACCCCGGTCACCGTGAGCGTGTCACCCCGGTTGTTCCAGAAAGGCATGCCGTTCCAACCCTGCATGCCGTAGGCTACCGGTTCCCGCCAGACCAATCCGTTGATCTCGAAGACGATAAGGGTGGGAGGCTGCGTGTGGTCGAGAATCGCCCCGACGATGGTTACGTTTTCCCCGTCCGCCGGCCGGGTTGCTCCGCTGTGCGCTTCGTACCACCACGGTCCGAAAGAGAGGTGGTAATCGGCGTGACCGTCGTTGTCCTCATCGAGAAAATACATGGGATGAAAAGAAGTCGAGTCTACGATCACCGTGCCGGTCACTTCTTTGGTAACCAGAGAATCCGGCCACAGACCATGCGAGCCGCGGCCGTGGTGCCATCCCTGCGCAAAAGCGGTTCCGGAAATCAACAATCCAACGAGCGCCAACACCGTTGTCCAATTCTTCATCTTCATCTTCCTCCAGTTGATTTGTTACGGTCGGTGCGGCACACCAGACAAAGTATGCCGCACCGGCTCCTTAGCTCCTCGTCCTAGTTTCTCCAGCCACCGCCCATGGGCCCGCGACCGGGATGGTTTGCGTTTCTGCCCGCCCGCCGACCGTGCATGGCACCGGCGCCGCGATAGTCACACATCCCGTCACCATCTTCATCCACAAAGTGACGACCCTGCCGCATGCCGGGACCAGAGTGACGACCACCTCGGCCTTGCTCAAAGCGATCGCAGATGCCGTTGCCGTCCTCGTCCACAAAGTTCATTCCGCGGCCCCAGGGCGTAACCCGAGGTTGGTTCTGGTTTTCTTGCTGCACGACCTGCTGTTTTTTCTGCGCCTTGCCCTGACTGTCCCGGGCAAGCAAGCCGCTGCCGACGAACAACCCCAACAGCATGAAAACTGCTGCGGTTATTCCAAGAATCTTGAGTGTCTTCATAATGACTACCTCCGAATGAGCTTTTCCGTTCATCGTTTCGTTTGCTTTTGCTGAGTACTCACCCCCTTGTTTGGCAACCGACGTGCCAAAACCCAAAAAGCCATTCAGGCAAATCGCCTAAATGGCTGTGTTTTAAAAGGATGGTTGAATTATTGTCGTGCGTTCTTCTGCTGGCTCATGGTCTCCCGATCGACAAATTTCGTCGATCTCTCGACCGAAACGGTCGAATCATTTCATGCCATGCTTCTTGAGTTTGTACCGCAGGTTCCGTTCACTCAGGCCCAGCATTTCCGCTGCCTTTGTCTGGACGCCTCCGGCCTTGCTCAGGGCCTCGCGAATCAGTTTCTGCTCAAACGCGGCGACGCGTTCCTCGAGCGAGCCTGTCATCAGGTCGTCTTCAGAACACCCATCTTGCACCGAGAGCGGCAGGTCCTCGGTGGTGATGGTGTCGCCCCGGCTCATCACAACGGCCTGCTCGATGATGTTTTCCAACTCCCGTACATTTCCGGGATAATCGTATTTCATCAGCCGGTCCATCGCCTCCCTGGAAATGCCTTGAACGGGCTTCTGGTTTTCTTCGGCAAATCTGTGCAGAAAGTGATCCACCAGCGGCGGAATGTCGCTCCTCCGGTCCCGCAGCGGCGGGATCAAGATGCTCACCACATTCAAACGGTAATATAAGTCCTCTCTGAATCGACCTTCCTTGACCATTTTCTCCAGGTCGCGATTGGTGGCCGCGATGATACGCGTATCCACATGAATGGTCTCGCTGCCGCCGACCCGCTCGAAAGCGTGTTCCTGAATCGCTCTGAGCAGTTTCACCTGCACCGATGCCGGGATGTCGCCCACCTCATCGATAAACAGCGTGCCCCCGTTGGCACGCTCGAATCGACCTTGAAATTGCCGCACCGCGCCCGTAAACGCGCCCTTCTCGTGGCCGAAAAGTTCGCTTTCCAGGAGGCCTTCCGACAGCGCAGCGCAGTTGACCGCGACAAACGGGCCGTCGCTGCGGGGACTGGCGGCATGGATGGCCTGAGCGACCTTCTCTTTTCCGGTGCCACTCTCCCCACGAATTAGCACCGTGGCTTTGCTCGCCGCGACCCGGGCGGCCCGGTTTAACACCTCCTCCATCGCGGCACTCTGACTGACAAGATGCCGGAAGCCGATCTTCTCCGCCAGGCGTTCCCTCAGATACTGATTTTCAGAAATCAGTTGCTTCCGCTCACGCGCCTTTTTAATGATAAGCTCCAGTTGCAGCAGCTCGATAGGCTTGGTCAAATAATCGATGGCACCGGCCTTCAACGCATCCTTGGCAGAATCGATGCTGCCGTACGCGGTCATCACCACCACGTCTACCTCCGGATTGATGGCTTTGCTTTCGGCAAGCAGCTCCAAGCCGGTCTTTTCCGGCATCTTGTAATCGGTCAGGACGAGGTCGATGGGTTTGGACTTCAAAATCTCGAGTGCATGAGTCGCGGAAGTCGTCGCTTCAATGGCAAAGCCCTTGTTTTTCAGGAACCCGCTGAGGGCTTGCAACTGCATCGGCTCATCGTCGACCAGCAAGATCGCATAATCTGTCATAATTCAAAACTTGTAACGGCAAAGGTCCAAAGAATCTTCCCGCGATACGGGTAGGTGAGTAGCAAAATTCAAGCTCGTCTCTCTTCTGCAACTACGTGGTCTCCAGCCGCGGGGAACTCGGAGAGGGGCAGAATGATCCTGAATGTCGTGCCCCGGCCCACCTCACTGCTTACCGTCAACCTCCCTCCGTGTTCGGTTACGATGCGATGAGACACGCTGAGTCCCATTCCTGTACCCTTCTCCTTCGTGGTAAAATAGAGATCGAATATCCGGTCCAGATGCTCCGGAGGAATGCCCTCTCCGGTATCCGAGACTTCGACCACGGCCTCGCCGTTCTGTTTGACCACCTTCAAGTTGATTTCGTCTCCTTGGGATGTCGCATGGAGACTGTTCTGGAGCAGATTCAACAGCACTTCCTCCATCTGCCCGCCGTCCATCATCAACTCCAGGTCGTCTTGCACCTCCAGGTGCAGTCGAACGCCCTTTTCCTGTGCCTCGCTTTCCACCAGTGTAACAACCTTGGTAACCACATCTTTCAGACGCTGCCTCTGGAGATCCAACTTCGGAGGGCGGGCAAATTTGAGGAACCGTTCGATGATGGAACTCACCTGCCGCGTGGCCGAGATCACCGAATTCGCCAGGTCCCGAAACTCCTGCTGTCTTTCAGTCGGAGTAAACTCTGAGGCAAAGCGCTGCGCAACAATACCGATGGCATTCAGGGGGTTGCGAATCTCGTGTGCGACGCCCGAGGCCAGCTCCCCCATCGCAGTGAGCTTTTCCTGGCGGCGTAACCTCTCCTCCCAGTTTTTCTTCTCGGTCAAATCCTTGATCACGGCGACCGCCGAGTCCACCTCGCCGGCCGAATCCCGCAACAAGGTCGTGGTGACCGACAGGATGCTTTTCTTGCCGTCAAGATCGTAACTGACTTCTTCGTCCTCAACGCCTTTCCCCGTGGCCAGGGCTTTATCCAACAAAGAGGTTTGTTCGCCGATGATGTCACGACAGGACTTGCCGATGACCGATTTGGCGGATTTGTTGAACAGGTGCTCGGCCGCGCGATTGAACAAAGTGATGCGCCCCTCGCGATTTACCGCCACCACCGCATCGGCCATGTTCTCAAGGATGTTGCCGGTGTAGGTCCGCATCTTGGCGTAGGCTTCCGTCAGAAGATTGTAATTCTGGTTGGAAACCAGAAAATTGAACAACACCACGCCGATAATGATGAACCCGAATGCAACCAGGATGGCCCGCTCGATGGTGCGCGTCACCGCCTCGTTGACCGCATCCATTTGCAGGCCAACCCGGATCAAACCAAACAACTGCCCGTTTACGGCAAATGGGGTGACCGTCTCAAACACATCCTTCCCGCCAAATTGTGTCACTCTGGAGTTCAATCGGTTGCTGGAAATGGCCCGTCGTAAAAACGGGTCGTCTCTCAGGCTGGCCATGCTTGTGATGTTGGAGGTCGCGGCAATGATGCCTTTTTCATCTTGCAAAACGATATAAGCGATTTCCTTGTTCTCCCCGACATCCTGAATGAGCCGTCCCAATCCCACGCGGCGCCGCAGATCAAGCAAGACGCCCGGATTGGCGCACAAAACCCAGGCCGTCCGAGCGGTTGCTTTCAGCGCAATGGCAAAATGATTCTGCCCCTCCCAGTCCCGCACATAGCCGCTGGTTTTTTCCAGATCATCTCGAAACAGCGGCTGAATGAACCGCGCCAACCCCTCTTTCCAGAACTCCTCCGGACCCACAGTTGGATACGCGAAAGTTTGCCACCGGCCGTCCTGTTTGACGTAGAAAGACCTTGCCACACCGTTTTCCCGCATCAAGTCGCGGAACTCACGCTGGGAAAGGTTGTGTTCGGCGTGCAGGTGCTTCAAAAGATAAGCGGCGTTGAACAGGTGCTGCTCGATATGCGCTTCAATTTCGCCGTAGGCCTGTACTGCATTCTCCGCGCTGATGGACAACGCGTCGGTCACCGTCTCCCCCTCACGCCGCAAAAGCTCCATGACTTCTCTGCGGCTCTGGGTTATCTCCACATATCCGCCTGCCACACCCAGGAGCGCCAGCAGCGCGACCAGAGAAACGATAAATCTCGGGCGCAGCGTTCCCCATCTCCTGGGCAAGGAAAACTCATCCACCGCCTTCATGTGGTCTCACTTTAATCAGAAGGGGGAACCCGGCCGAAAAGCGCAGCAGCCTCTCGCGCGCGATTTCGCTCAAAGATTCTCGATCACCGACTTCAGCTTTGCCTGCACCTGCTTGGCCACATCGGCCAGCGCCGGATTCTCCACCGCAGCCATGGACGCGATGGGATCCACCGCCGCAACTTCGACGCCCTCTTCCTTCTGCTGAACGATCACGTTGCATGGCAACATCGCGCCGATTTTCTCCTCGGCCTGCAGCGCCTGGTAGGCGAACGGCGGATTGCAGGCGCCGAGAATTCGATACGGACGGAAATCCACGTCCAGCTTCTTCTTGAGCGTTTCCTTGACGTCGATTTCGGTGAGAATGCCGAAGCCCTCCTTCTTCAGCGCTTCCGTGGTGCGCTCGATGGCTTCATCAAACGAGGTGTTCAGTGTCTTGGCAAAATAGTAACTCATCGTGTCCTCCATCTTCGATAGGTCCAATCGATTTTACAGTTTAGATGCGCAACGGCGGCCAAAGATACAATTTGATGCGCAAGTTGGCCGAACGACAATTCCAACCCGAAATGCGGGCAAGCAAAGACGTCCGCGACCTCGCATTCAAGCCAACCTTCGGGCGCGTCCGCAATCCGTTTTCAGTGTGGTTTATGTGCATGCGCCTCATGATGGTCTTCGATGGCTTCCAGGTGGGTCAAGACATACGGTCTGGGGATAAACGACTCTTCGATAATCCTTTCGATCTCGGTGGCCTGCCGGTGCGCGGTCTGAATCGGCGTGTCATCGGGGAACAGCAAGTGCAATTCCACGGCAAGCGCGTTGCCCAGATTGCGGTGGCGAAGACCGTGGTAGTGGATGCCCAGCCGTTGGGTTTCTTGGTCCAAAATGTGTATGAGCTTCGCGTTCACCTCCGGGTCGGCTTTGTCCATGAGCCCCCCAAAACTGCGCGCGATCAAACCACACCCAGAAAACAGAATGTTCAGCGCGATGAGAATGGCGAAAATGGGGTCCCACGGCAGCCAGCCGGTCAGCAGGGTCAGGCCCAATCCCACCAGAACCCCGAGACTGGTCCAGGAATCGGTCAAAACGTGCTTGCCGTTGGCCTCCAGGATAATGGATTTCTTCCGTTTTCCCAGCCGCAAGAGGTACCAACCCAGCGCACCGTTGACCACGAAGGCAAATGCGGTCAGCGCGGTCCCGATGCCGAGATTTTCGAGGGCCAAGCCGGCCACCCACTTGGTGATGGCGCTGTACAAGATGTACAGGGCCGCGAAAATGATCATCGCGCCTTCGAAGCCGGAGGAGAAGAAGCCGATCTTCGCGTGCCCAAAGAGATGGTCTGCGTCCGCGGGCTTGTAGGTTAACCGCAGGCTGTAAGCAGCAAAGCCCACCGCCGCCACATGCACCACCGATTCCGCGGCATCGCTCAAAATCGCGGACGAACCGGTCAGCGCGTAAGCCGCGATTTTGATCACAAACATCAGGACCCCAAACCCCAGCGACAGATTCATCGCGGTCTGCAGTTGCGCTCGCTCTTTCGACCTCTCTGCCATCGCGCCGTTTCCGTGGTTTGCTTTCACCTCCTGCAAAGTTAAGAATTTGCACGTGCATTTCAAGCAAAAACGCGCCCCTGGCCTGGGGTGCTCGGGCGGCCTTGTCCTTCCTTGACCCTTTATTTGACTTTTATGCAAAAACTTTTTACCTTCCGCTTCATCCGCGATGCTATTCTATTAAACAAGAACCTTTACCTCATGCAGAACATGGACAAAAAACGCATTGATCTGTGGAAAGAAAACTGGAAGAAGGAAGTAGAGGGCGAGTATCTCTACAGACAATTGGCCCAACTGGTGGATGAGCCCAACCGGCGTCACGCCTACGAAGAGATGGCGGAGATGGAAAGGCGACACGCGGAGATTTGGGCGAAACATCTCCAAGAGCAAGGGGTCCAGGTGCCCGAGCATCCCAAACCCTCAGTGAGAACGAGATTGCTCGCCTGGATCGCGCGTCGCTTCGGCCCCATGGCCATCAACGACCTCCTGGCATCCGAAGAGGTGCGGGACATGGGGGACTATCACGAGCAAGCGCGGACGAACACCTCTGAAACGTTGCAAAAGGTCATCGCGGATGAGGCGACACACGCCCGCGCGCTGCAATCGCTCAAGTCCGGCAAAAAGGTCAAAGTAGGCGAACCGGAAATCTGGCATCGGGGCGCCCGTGCCGGCGGCTTGCTGCGCGACATCGTCTACGGGTTCAACGACGGGCTCACCGCTAATTTTGGCCTGGTGATGGGCGTGGTGGGCGCGGACACCTCCAGAGAGATCCTTCTCCTGGCAGGCTGGGCAGGCACGTTAGCCGATGCCCTCTCTATGGCATCCAGCGGATTTCTCGCGGCAAAATCGGAGCAAGAGGTGCGGCAGCACCACCTGGAGCTGGAACAAATGGAACTGGAGATGATGCCGGAGGAAGAGGAACACGAACTCAAGCTGATGTACCAGGCGAAGGGACTGGATGCGGAAACGGCCGGCCTTGTCGCGAAAAAGTTGATGGAGGACCCCGATGTTGCCCTGGCCCAATTGGCACGCGAGGAACTCGGCCTGGACCCGGAAACACCACCCGACGCGCTCCAAGAGGGGGTGACCACCGGAATCGCCACCGCCATCGGTGCGGCGATTCCCATCTTCCCGTTTATGTTCTGGGAGGGCCAGGTAGCTATCTGGGTTTCCATCGCGCTGAGCATGTTCGCGCACTTTGCGGTTGGCGCCAGCCGCGCCCTGTTTACCGGCCGGCCGGCTTTTCGCAGCGGCTTCGAGATGTTCCTGGTGGGCATGGGCGTGGCGCTGTTTACCTTCTTGTTGGGTAAGCTGTTCGGGGTGGCCCTTTAATCACATGCCCGGCAAATACAAACGTCCCATCCATCTCGCCCTGGGCGGAGGCGGCGCCCGGGCCCTGGCACACATCGGCGTGCTCAACGTTATCGAACGGGAGAGACTTCCCATCCGGCGCATGAGCGGGACCAGCGGCGGCGCAGTCATCGCCGCGCTCTACGCCCAGACCGGTGACGCCAGGCAGGTTTACGACCGCATGCGCGCCTTCCTGCAAAGCGAAGCGTTCCGGGCATTCGGCCTGGACCTGTTCAGCAACAGCACAGAAGAGAAACGGAGCTACTGGGACCGCGTGGAGAATCTCATCCACTACCTGCGCTCCCGCCTGGTTTACACCCGCGTGCTCATGGCCGAATCCATCTTCCCATCCGAGCAGTTTATCGAGGTTTTGCACGAATTGTTCGACGACACCAACCTGGAAGACGGCCTCTACCCCCTGCAGATCGCAGCCGTGAACGTCGACAACGGCGAAGACGTGCTGTTGAGCCGGGGCAATCTCATTCGTGCCGTCGCCGCGAGCTCCGCCATTCCTGGACTCATCTCCCCGGTGGAGTTCGAAGGCATGCGACTTATCGACGGGGCAGTGCTGAACGCGGTCCCGCTGATCTGTACGGACAAACATCGTGAGGTGGTGGTGGGCGTCGATGTCAGCCGGTGCGTGCGCGCCGAGTATCCCCAGCGCCTGGCCATCGATTACATCTTTCGCGCAGAGGAAATCACGACCCACCGACTCAACCAGGTGCACCTGGGGAAAGCCGAAGTTCTCATCCGACCGCATGAAGTGCGGCACGGGCACTGGGCCGACTTCAGCCGGCTGGACGAATTTATCGCCAGCGGGGAACAAGCGGCGCAGCAGCGGGTGCCTGACCTCAGGCGGGCCATGCAGCACCAGGATTCACCCTTGAAGCGCTGGCTGCGCCACCGCCTTTGCGACGAGACGTGAGCCCCTCCCGACCTCCCTGCCCGAATGATTCACAAATCGGGCGTTTGCGGTCGATTCCTCCGAGCTCGTTTGTCACTCAGGAGGAGTCTTGTCTGCGGTCTAAGTCCTTGTCTGCTAAGAAAATTCTTTCAGACAGGCAGGCAAGTTGCGAATTATTCAGGCGACGTGTCTTTTCGCTGAAACAACTGATTGCCCTGCGCGTCGCTGACCCGAACGTTGACGTCGATGCCCTTTCGCACGCTTGCGGTGACCACGCAGTAATCTTCGAAAAGCTCGATGCAGCGGCTCACGCGCTGCGGTTGGACATCCGGGATATCCACCCGGATATGGACGTCCAACTTGCCCACGCGCAAGCGTCCCCTCTCATTCCGAACCATGGTCCCCACGACTTCGGTTCGCATGTCTTTGACCGCGAGTCGAGATTTTTGCAGACAAAACAGGAGGCTGGCACTCAGGCAGTTGCCCACCGCAGCCCCAAGCAGCCGAGCCGCGTTTGGTCCCTTGCGTTGACCCAGCGGCTCGGGTTCGTCCAGCACAAGTGACGGAACGTCGGGCCAGTCGAACGTGGCTTTGAATTGGTACTCCTGCAGACGCTCGAGCGTCAGCGAGAATTGACCGTTTTCAGGCATCGTGTTCTCTCCTTTTGTTGCTCCCCCCTGCTGCTCACGCTGTTTGACCCGGCTCCACCGCCCGGAGAATCTGATCGAGAAAAGGCCGCTCCGGCATGGCGCCCTCCGCTGCGGTCTTGTCGTTGGCGATGGTTCTGGGCACCCCCATCACGCCGTATCGCTGGGAGAGCTCCGGAAATTCGGTGGCCTCCACCATGTCCGCGGTCACCTGGTCGCTCTCCATGGCAAACTGATGCGCAAACCGCACCGCGGCCGGGCAGTAGGGACAGGTCGGGGTCACAAAGACCTGCAGGTGAAGCGGCTGTTTGAGTTCGGCCAGTTTCCGCCGCGACTCCGGATCGAGCCCGGAATCTCGTTTGGACACCATCACGAGGTCCTCCAGCAGCGTGGCGAACTCATAGCCCGAGGGGATGCCGTAGAAACGGATGCCGTAGTCCCGATCGCCCAGAATCACAGTCGCCGGGATCTTGTCGACTTTGTATTTTTCGGCCTCCGCCTTGTCCGCCACAAAATCGTAAACCTCCAGCGTGATCTTGTCGGACAGATGGTTGAGTTCCTCCAGCAACTGGCGCGTTTCGCTGCAATAGGTGCACTCGAACTCCTGGGTGAAATTCAGAATCTTGACGGGATGTTCCAGCTCCTCCAGCCGCTTTCTGATGGGCTCTCGGTCTTTTTCCTGTATCAGTGACATGACTGGCCTCCTGTTTTTATGTTCCACCGTGCTTTTGATGAACCTCGTCCTTCAACCGGGAAACAAGGTCATCGATGGCTTCTTCGGAAAATCCTTTCTCTCTGGCCGCATCCGCCAGGGTACCCCAGATGGGTTCGCCGCAAGCGATGCATTTGATCCCCTTGTCCATCAAGAATTTCACCGCGGCCGGATAGGCCCGCACCAGGTCCTCGATGAGGATATCTTTCACAATTTCGGGTTTTTCCGGTGTTTCCGGTTTCATAATTCTCCCTCTTTTCCCTTGCGATCACCGGGCCGCTTTTGTTACCTTTCTTAAGCTCTAACAGTTAGATGCGCTTTCTGACAAAAAGATGCACGGCGACTATTCCCTGAAGGCTTGTATTGACAGACTCCGTGGGCCCCGTAGTTTCCCGTACTCCTCTAGGGAAGAGCAGTTGTCCTCCCCCACTGGACCCCCACAGTGTTGTCAACTTTTCTCGGGATGACATTCCATTTACGATTTTCGAATGAGGAGCGAATGAACACCGAAAAGGTCAAAATCCGACCATATACACCAGACGACTACCCAGCGGTCACCGCCCTCTGGCAAGAGGCCAGCCTCCCTTACAAACCCAGAGGTCGGGACCGAGCCGAAAAAATCGCTGCCGAAATCCAGAAGGATACGGCGATCTTTCTGGTGGCGGAAAGCGACGGGAGAATCATCGGTTCGGTGTTCGGCACCCACGACGGCAGAAAGGGCTGGATCAACCGTCTCGCGGTTGCGCCGACCCACAGGCGTCAGGGGATTGCAGCAAAGCTGGTGCGGGCCGTGGAAAAGCGGCTGGAGGCCCTGGGAATCGAGATCGTGGCGTGCCTCATCGAAGAGTGGAATCACCTTTCTATGGAGGTGTTCCAGCGCCTGGGGTACCAACCGCACCGCGACATCATCTATTTCACCAAAAGAAAAAGCCCGGAGACGTAGGG
>CAYQOI010000059.1:0-5842 GCA_964419085.1 uncultured Cytophagia bacterium
GCCGGAAAAGACCGTTCAGGAGGACTTCCACTTCACATTTACGGTCCATCTTGCGTAATCAGCTGTCACTCAGGAGGGGTCTTGTAGGCTCTTTCAGTTCCTGTTTTGCTAAAAAGATTCCTCCTGAATGACAGCCAATTGTGAATTATTCAGCTTAAATAGCTTGCTCGAAGCCGAACACCCAGCGGAACCGCACCGCGCGCTCATCCGGCAGCGGTTCGTTGACCCAGATGGGGAAATCGAGACGTAGGGTGAGGTTTCGGCCGCCCGTGAAAATCGTGTACCACTCATCCGGCAGCCATTTTCTGAAGCGGAACCCCAGGCCCGCGTCGGCAAAGAAATCGTTTCCTCCGTCGAATCTGTCCAGCGACGCGAGGTCCACGAATGCGACTACCCCGGTGGTCCCCAGGATGCGACGCACCGTGCGCGCGAATGGAAACTTCCTGACGTCCTTGCGCAGTTCGAGGTTCAGTGCGAAGATTTGGCTCCCGGTGATGGGCTGATTGAAATAGCCGCGCAGGTTGCCCCCGCCGGGCAGGTGGTAGTGCAGTTCCTCCGGTAACCCTCCGTCGCTGCGCAAATAGAAGCGACGGAACCGTTCTCTGGGGTTGGCGCCGTCGAGGAAGATCTGGTCCTGAATCGGCGCATCCTGGGAATGGTAAATCCGCTTACCATAAAAGCGCAGGAAAAAGCCCTCTTCCTGCTGGGGCACCCAGAACTTGAGCTCGGAAAACAGAGTGTTGTACGTGAAATCGCTGCCCCAGTCCTCCTGTACGGTATCGACGCCCAGCAGGAGGTTTGAGAACCAGTTCACACCACGGGAGTCCAGCGCGTAGCGAAAGTACAGTTTGTTGACATCGCCTTTTTGCCAGGTGGAGAGCGCGATGTCGTTTTTCTGGTCGAATTCTCGTACCACGTAGCGTTCCCCGGTGCCGCTCAGCAGCTTCGAGTGGTTGAAGCCGATCCACAGCCGGTGGTGTGGCGGTGTGAGCCAGTGTTTTCCCGTCACCAGAGTCAAATGCGCGTCCACCTCGAAGCGGCCTTCCATCTTCTGCACCAGAAAACTCCCGCGGGTGCGCGGCCCCAGGGTGGTGATGGGATTGGCATAGCGGAAGCGGACATCCAGTTGGCGCGAATCGGCGCCGTACCACAAACCGAGCTCGGCGTTTCGGCGGCGTCCGTAGTGGCTGCGAACGCGGCCGCCCAGCCGAACGTTGTCCACGTCGTTGAACCAACCGCTGGGCCGCCAGGTGACCAGGTAGGTCTGCCGCGGGGAGTAGCTCAGGTTGGGGTAATCAAACAGCACCTCGACCCGGGGCGGTCCATTGTTGAAGCGCCGGACATCGAGGACCTTGTCCTCCGGGTCCAACATCACCCGCGTGGGCTTGCTGCGGGTCTCAAAGGTCAGCCGTCCCTCGTTTGCCAGGCCCGGCCAGCGCTGTATCACTGTATCGCCGGCTTCGGTGACCAGTTGAACTTCCACCGGCATCTTGCCCTTTTCTTTGCGCAGCACCTGAACTTCGGTCAGCCACAGACTGTCCTTATTTATTTTCTTGACCTCGCCAAGGGCGTAGTCTATCTTGACCGTTTTATGCAGCCATTCGTCGAAGAACCAGTCCAGGTCCATGCCGCTCACCGTTTCGCACACCTGCTTGAAGCGCGCTTCGTTGACGTGTTTAAATTTCCAGCGGTCGAAATACTCGCGGCAGATCTTCTCGAACGTCTTTTCGCCCACAACATATCGCAACATGTCGTAAAAGAACGCGCCCTTTGTGTACGCGTTCATGGAGTAGCCGAACGGTTCGTTGTAGCTGTACGCCGGTTTCGAGATGGGCTCGTCGTATCCCGACAGGATGTAGGAGAGGGCCATATTGCGATTCGCTTGTCGGCTGGTGTTGCCGGGCCGGTGTCGCTGCAGCCAGGTGGCGCGGCGGAGCCAGGATTTTCGGTCAAATCCCCACCGCCCGTAGCGGCTCTCCATGTACCAGCGTGTCTGAAAGGTGGTGAAGCCTTCGTCCAGCCAGGCTTCCTTCCATTCGTTGTTACCCAGGATGCCGTAGAAATAGATGTGCCCCACCTCGTGGAGAATCAACCCTTCGCGCTGAGAGGAATTCATCACCAGCATGGGGTACTCCATGCCCCCGCCCAGCAGGCCGTGAACGATGGTGAGCTGCGGGTAGGGGTAGCGCCCGAACTTGCCGGAAAGCCAGGCCAGGGCGCGTGCCCCGCGGCGAACCACAACTTTGCTCCACTGTTTTTTGACCCGGGAGCGGTAGAGCACATGAATGGGGATGCCGTCCCATTCGCCTCGCTCGTAGAGAAAATCGGGGCAGGTGCTCCACGCGAAGTCGTGGACATTTTCTGCGTGAAATGTCACGCTGCGCATTTGGCCGTCCGCGGCCTGCTTTCGGCGCCGGTCGGTCATGTCTTCCCAGGCCTGCTGCCACTGCGCGTCGGAGAGCGCGGTGTCCACGTGTACCGTGTCCCAGCCGGGGTCACCGGAGACCACCGTCCCGGTCGCCGCGACGATGTAAGTAGGGGGGAGGTGGATGGTGACGTCGAAGGTGCCGAATTCGCCGTAGAACTCGCCGTTGAAATGAAACGGCTCCGCGTTCCAGCCGGTTTCGTCATAAACGCACACCTTGGGGTACCACTGCGCGAAGTCGTACTGGTTGCCGCGGTAGCCCGCCCGTCCCGCGAATTTTCGCACTTTCAGATAAAATGACAATTCGATCCGCAGCGAATCGCCCGGCGGCAGCGGTCGCGGCAGCTCGGCCTCCAGGATCGTGTCGTCCACCTTGAACGCGCTGACGGACCGCACGCCTCCCGCTTCATCGGAACTGATGATCTTGAAGGATTCGATGTCGATGAAGCCCGCGTCCTGGGCTTTGGCCAGCAATTTGCGATGAAAGCGTTTGGCCTCCCGGGCGCGCACGGTCTTCGAATTGCGGTAGGCGTTGGGGTAGAGATGAAGATAAAACTGCGTGAGCGTGTCCGGGGAGTTGTTCTTGTACCAGATGGTTTCTTCGCCAGCCAGCGCATGTTCCACCGGAATGAGCGTCACGTCCATATCGTAGTGAACCAACTGCTGCCAGTAGGTGTTCTGGGCCTGCAGAATCGAGGTGACGCACACGGTGATGAACAAGGCGCTGAGCCATCTTGCTGCCATGGTGTTCCCTTTTTTCTTGACTTGTCAAATGTGGGATGGCTGAACCGATGTATTTGGCCCCAAAAGGTACGAATCTGTAGAATGGAGATCAAGCCGGAAGGGCGGGGAGGCGGCTCTTTGTAAAGGAGAGGGGCTGAAAGTTCAGATGTCTTCGGTCCGGCGCACGCGGATTTCTATGCGCAGATTCTCGAGCTCGTCGGCCAGTTGTTCTAGCTCTCGCGTCACCTGGTTGTCCAGGTCGCGACTTGCGCGTTCCAGTTCTCGTGCCAGGTCACGGAGGTGAACTTCCACGTCGACGCGGCCCCGTCCTCTGCGTTCGAGCCGCTCGTGGAGTTCGCGCTGCCACTCGTCGAGCTCTTGTTGCCAGCCTTGCAGGTCGCCAAGGTCCAGGTAGGAGCCTCGCCTGCGGGGCGCACGTCGCAGCTCTGCGGTGAGCGTCTTCTCTTTGCCTCTTCGTTTGACCCGAAGTTCGATTTCGTCGCCGGGCTCGTGCGCACGAATCCTTTCCGCGAGGTCCTTCTCATCTTCCACCCGGTGGCCTTCTACCTTTAGAATCACATCTCCGGCCTTCAGTCCCGCCTCTGCAGCCGGACTTTCCTCTACCACCGAAAGAACCAGAACCCCCTCTCCGGGCGAAACGTCAAAATAGTCGGCCAGGTCGGCGTTGAGCGCCGTGATTTCCACGCCAAGCCACGTGCCGCGGCGGTCACCGAAGGGGAAATGTCGCGGCGTTTTCTGATCCCGGCGGTCGCGGTCTCGGCTCGCCAGAGAAGATGTCCGGGACTCGCCCACCCGCAGCGTCAGTTTTTTCTTGCGGCGGTGGCGCAGGACCTCGAGCTTTACTTTGTCACCCGGTTCCGCGCGTTCGACGGCCCGCGTCAGGTCTCTGGTGTTGCGGATTCGCCGGCCCGCGAACTTGGTGATCACATCCTCTTCGCGCAAGCCCGCTCGCTCAGCGGGGCTGTCCGGGAGGACCTCGTTTACCAGCACGCCATAAGGCGCGTCCACGCCCAGGTACTCTCGCAGGTCTCGGTCCAGGTCTTGAACGTAGACGCCGATCCAGCCCCCGCCATCCCGGTCGCGGTCGGTTGTCCGGCGGCTGCCGGACGGCCCTTGCGGGCCACAGCTTTGCAGCAGGATTTGCGCTGCGAAAAGGAAAACCACAAGCGGGAGAGGGGACCGTTGAATGCCTGAATTGAACATGGGGTGCGCTCCTTTTTAGCCACGCAGGATTTCATAAGATTTGGACGACCGCGGCAGGCGATTAGTTGCAAATAATTTAACATTTGGTGAGGAACATCCCCCTGTTTTGGCACGTATCATTTATAATTCGAGAAGCTTCTGCAGATCAGGGTGTTGCAGGTATCTACTCATCAACAAATCCGTAGACAAAACCCGCCCATCAGCTTCTGCCGAGACCGAGGTTCACGTCCGACGTAGTCGAGATGAATCAGCCATGCAAAGAGTGCTTCTAACCGGTTTCTTAGCGATTTTTCTGTGGTTTTGTGCGCTTCCGCGGGGGCTGAGTGCGGGCGGAGACGAGGGCCTCCGAAAGGCACATGCCCTGTTTCAGGCGGGGGACTACGACAAAGCGATTGCCGAATACAAGGCGCTGACCGCCTCGGAAAGCCACCGGCGTGATGCCCTCCTGGGCCTGGCGCAAGTGCGGATGGAGCGGGGAGAATACCAACAGGCCGAGGAGGCCTGCCAGGAGGCGCTGAGACATGCCCCCGCGGATCCCGTCGCGCTCGGGCTCCTGGGGCAGGTTCTGCAGGCTACCGGGCGTTACAAGCTGGCCCGCCAGGACTTTGAAAAAGCGGTGCGCCGGAATCCAAACCAGCTCGAAGCCCGGCTGGCGTTGGGCAAAATGCAGTGGGAGTGGGGTGAGCACCAGGCGGCCAGAGTGACGCTGCAGCCGTTCATCGCCTACTACAGAAACAATGCCAACCTTACCGCAGAAGAGCTCAATCTCATCGCACAGGCCTGTGTCTATTTGGAGCGGTTTCGGGACGCAAACGACCTGTTTTACGATGCTACCAAGGCGGACCCAAAACTGTGGCAGGCCTTCGTCGCGTGGGGCGAGCTGATGCTGTCGAAATACAACGTGGCGGATGCGCAAGGCATTTTTCAGGACGCGCTGAAGGTCAACCCGCACGCGGCCGCGGCGCACCTGGGCCTGGCGAAATGCCTGAGGAGCACCGATTTCGAGGGTGCGAAGCAAGAAGCGGAGGCCGCGCTGGCGATCAATCCGGGACTGGTCCCGGCCTACGATTTTCTGGCCGAATTGGACATCCTCACCGGCGACCTGGAGGCCGCGCTCCAGGAGCTGGAAAAACCCCTGAAGGTTAACCCAAATTCGCTTTCTACCCGCGCTCTGCGGGCAGTGTGCTACTATTTTTTGGACGACCTGCCCAAATACCACGAAGAAGAGCGCACCATCCTGGCGGTGAACCCACATTACGCAGATGTCTATTTCGAAATCGCTGAAAGTCTCGCGAGGCGGTACCTGTTCCAGGAATCGGTGGAGTTTTACAACAAGGCCCTGGCGCTCGATCCGGAGCACTGGGCCGCACACGCCGGGTTGGGAACGAGCTTGAGCCGGCTGGGTGAAGAAGCGGCGGCCAAGGCGGAGTTAGAAAAGGCCTTTTCCCGGGACCCGTACAACAAATACGT
>CAYQOI010000059.1:5852-11997 GCA_964419085.1 uncultured Cytophagia bacterium
CAACCTTCTGACGCTGTTCGACGAGTTTCCGAAGTACAAAACGCACAAGAGTACGCATTTTGTCCTGAAGATTCACCAACGCGACGATCCCGTTCTGGGACAGTACGCGCTCGATTTAGCGGAGCAGTGCTGGAACGACCTGTCGGCAAAGTATGACCTCCGGGGTCAGAAGCCGTTCGTCCTGGAGGTCTTCCCGGAACACGATGATTTCGCTGTGCGCTGCTTCGGCCTTCCGGGAGCGCAGGCGTTTCTGGGCATCTGCTTCGGCAACGTGGTGGCGATGGATTCGCCCCGCGCGCGCAGTAAGGGCGATTTCAGTTGGGGCGAGACGCTCTGGCACGAAATCGTGCACGTGACGCACCTGAGGCTGAGCGGAAACCGCATCCCGCGCTGGCTCGCGGAGGGGATTGCGGTGTACGAGACCACCGCGGCCAGGCCGTACTGGCAGATGAATCTCGATTTTCCGTTTGTTCTGGCCTTCAAAAACAGACGCCTCCTGCCGCTGCGGGACCTGGATGCGGGGTTCAATCGTCCCACCAACCCGGGACAGGTGAGCCTGTCCTATTTTCAGGCCGCGCAGGTGGTGGAGTTTATCGTCCAGAAATACGGCCGCGAGAAGCTGGTGTCGATGTTTCCGAAGTTTCGCGCCGGTTTGAAAACACCTGCCGTGGTCGACGAGGTGTTTGGAATGGACATCGACGCGCTGGATCGCGAGTTTCGGGATTTTATCGTGCAAAAATACAATTTGCGGAATGTGGACTTTGACTTCGAACCGGAACAGATCGCGGCACATGCTGAGGATGCGCAAGCCCGTCTGGCCCAGGAGGTGCGGGAGCACCCGACGAACCCCCTGTTGAACCTTCGGTTCGGGCTGTACTACAAACGGGCGAAGGAGTACGAAAAGGCGATCACGTATCTGGGCAAGGCTAAGGAGCTTTTTCCCCGGTACGTGGACCACGACAATCCGTACAGAGCGCTGGCCGAGATCTACCTGGACATGGGGCAAAAAGAACGGGCCATTCAGGAGCTCACCGCGCTCACCGCGCTGAACGGAAAGGATTTGGAGGCCCTGCGCTTACTCGCCGACTTGTGCACGGAGCGCAAGCAATTCGACTGTGCCATCGCGGCGCTCACAAAAATGCTCTACGTCGCGCCGTTCGACCCCGCGGTGCACCAGAAACTGGGACACGCGTATTTGGCTGCCAGGCGGTACGACGACGCCATTCGCGAGTTCCAGGTTCATCTTTTGGCCGGGCCGGATGATCTCGCCGGGGCGCACGGAGACCTGGCGGACGCGTACCTGCAGGCCGGGCGCAAAGCGGAGGCGAAGCAGGCCGCGCTCAAAGCCCTGGAGATCGCGCCCGATTACGAGCGCGCACAGGAAATCTTGCTCGCCTGCATCGGGCAAGAATAATTTGCTCCCGGCGGGTGTTTTAACTAGTGTTTGAACGAAATTGGAGCTGTGGTTGCGGCGATCTTTAAGCCGGGTTCTCGCGATTTCGAGCAGGCGATTCCTTTGAAAAACAGGCGGGAAGGACAAAAAGACTGTTTTCGCTCAAACACGAACTGAATATGGCCGAAACCCTGAATTGAAAATGAAAGTAGCCAGACGATTCTTTCTGTTCGCGCTTGCGTTCTCCGTAATCGTGACTACCCGTGCCTCGGCGCAGCTCCCCAAGGGCGAAGAGTTCGAATTCGTGCGAATTCGCTGGACGGACAACGGCGTGCGGTTTGGTTACGGATTCTCCACCAACGCACCGCTGTGGGCGCATGATTACCCGGTAGCTGAAAATAATCTTTATCTCGCGCTCAAGGCTGCGACAACTATTAAAGTTTCGGAAGATGTGAAAGTTTTGACGTTTGCCGACGATGAGATTTTTGACTATCCGTTTATCTACGCGTGTGAGATCGGCTATCTGACGCTTTCGGACAAGGAGGTCGACAACCTGCGGGAGTACCTTTTGCGAGGCGGGTTTCTGATGGTGGACGATTTTCGCTGGCCAGGGGAATGGCTGAATTGGATGAGGGAAATCCGCCGGGTGCTGCCGGACAGCCCCATGCGCCGGTTGCGCGATGACCACCCCATCTTTCATTGCTTCTTCGATCTGAATCAGCGCATTCACATGCCGGTTCCTTATCTCAACGAGCCGCCACAGTACTGGGGCATTTTCGACAAGGATGGTCGCATGATGGTGCTCATCAACTACAACACGGATGTTGGGGATGGCTGGGAGCTCCCGGGCCAGACTCCCGATTTTTCCCACGAATCGTACTTGCTCGGGATAAACTATCTGATCTATTCCTACACCCATTAGGTCCGCTATGACATGGAAGTGCAAAACAGTGCCGGGCATCCTCTTCCTGGCCGTCCTTCTCAGCCTGCCCCCAACGAGTGGCTTGGCTCAGGCCGCCGATGGCGACCAATTTACCTTTGTGCGCGTCCGTTATCGTTCTGGCGGGGAAAACTATCGCTACCGCAACTACATGCCTCCCGGCTGGCAGAGCTGGACGGTGGACTATCCCACGGCGGAAGAGAATCTCATGAAAGGGCTGCGGAATTGGACCGCGCTCAACGTCGCGGACAAGGCCGTGACGCTCTCGGTGCTGGATGACGAGTTTTTCCGCTACCCGTTTGCCTACATGGTAGAGGTGGGGTTTCTCTCCCTGAGCGATGACGAGGCCAAACGATTGGGCGAGTGGCTCCTGCGGGGCGGATTTCTCATGGTGGACGATTTTCACGGCCCGTTCGAGTGGCAAAACTTTGCCCAACAGATGCAAAAGGTACTCCCGGAGTATGCCATCGTCGATATCCCCATCGACCATCCGATTTTCCATTGCTTTTACGATTTTGACAAGCTGGTTCAAATCCCTGGATTGGGCGCGTGGCTGAACGGTCGCACCTACGAAAAAGGCGGGGTGCACCAGCACTGCCGGGGGATCTTCGACGCGGACGGACGGTTGATGGTGCTGATCATCCACAACATGGACATGGGGGACGCGTGGGAGCACACTTACGACCCGCGCTACCCGCAGGCGTACTCCGCCGAAGCGTACAAGTTAGGCATCAATTTCGTGATTTACGCGTTAACCCATTAAACCAAAGCGGGGTAAACATGCTGGAGTTCTCGACCAAGAGTGAGGAGCAAGAGGAGCTGGCGCTGATCGAGCAGTTGCGCGAGGGTGGCAAAAAAATAAAGCAGGAGCTGCGCAAGTGCATCATCGGCCAGGAAGAGGTGATTCAGCAGGTGCTGCTGGCGCTGTTTACGGGTGGGCACTGTCTGATCACCGGCGTCCCGGGCTTAGCCAAAACCTCGTTGATCAAAACCATCGCGCGGATTCTCGATCTGAAATTCAAGCGCATCCAGTTTACGCCCGATTTGATGCCTTCCGACATCATCGGCACCGAGGTGATCGAGGAAGACCGCGCCACCGGTCGCAGAATGCTGAACTTCGTGCAAGGCCCGGTTTTTGCAAACATCATCCTCGCCGACGAAATCAACCGGACGCCCCCGAAAACCCAGGCCGCACTGCTGGAAGCGATGCAAGAACACAGGGTGACCGCGGGCGGAAAAACCTACACGTTGGAGGAACCGTTTTTCGTTCTGGCCACGCAGAATCCCATCGAGCAGGAGGGAACCTATCCACTGCCGGAGGCGCAACTGGACCGCTTCATGTTCAACATCGTCATGGATTACCTTCCGGAAGACGAAGAGGTGCAAGTGGTGACCTCAACGACCTCCAACTACCTGCCCGACCTGCAGACCGTGGTCACGGGTAAGGAGGTTGTGAAGTTTCAGCAGGTGGTCCGCAAGGTCCCCCTTTCTGAACAGGTGGCCCAGTATGCGGTTCGTCTGGTGGCCGCCAGCCGTCCCGGCAACGGGAGCGCGCCGGATTTCGTGCGCAACTGGGTGAGCTGGGGCGCGGGGTTGCGCGCGTCACAGTACCTGATTCTCGGCGGCAAGGCCCGCGCGATTATGGAGGGCCGGTACAACGTTTCCATCAAAGACATCAAAGCGCTGGCGCTGCCGGTTTTGCGCCACCGAATCCTGACCAACTTTTATGCGGAATCGGAGAAGGTGAGCTCGGTGGATATCATCAAGCGACTCCTGGAAACCGTGCCCGAGCCCCGTTCAGGAATCTAAGGTGTAGTTTTGACATGTCCAACCAGTTGAGATTTCTCGACCCCAACATCCTCTCCAAGATCTCCGGGATGGAGTTGCGGGCCAGGACTGTGGTCGAAGGGTTCATCTCCGGCCTGCACCGGAGTCCGTACCGCGGCTTCAGCGTGGAGTTTGCCGAGTACCGGGAGTACACGCCCGGCGATGACATCCGCTTCATCGACTGGAAGGTCTACGCACGCTCCGACCGGTTTTATCTGAAAGAATTCGAGGAGGAGACCAATCTCAACTGCCACATTCTGTTGGACGTCAGCGGTTCGATGAATTACCGCAGTCAGGGGTTGAGCAAATTGGAGTACGGCGCCTACCTGGCGGCTTCGTTGGGTTATCTGATTTTTCAGCAGCGGGACGGCGTGGGGCTGACCACCTTCGACCAGCAGATCAGGCAGTCGGTCCCTTCCAGAAACCGTCCGGGACATTTGCTGTCCATCTTGCGCCACCTGGAGCACATCGAGGCCGGCGGAGAAACCGAGATCTCGATTCCGCTGCACCAGATGGCGGAGAACATCAACAAGAAAGGCATGATCATCCTGATCTCCGATCTTCTGGATGATCCCGAGCCGGTCTTGCGCGGCCTGCAGCACTTTCGTTTCAAAGGCCACGACGTGATTCTGTTCCATGTTCTCGACGACACCGAGTTGAACTTTCCGTTCAAGAACGCCACCAAGTTTATGGACATGGAAGGCCCCACGCAGTTTATGACCATCCCTTCGCTGGTGCGAGAGAGTTACATGAAAAGGCTGCAAGCTCATTTGGACGCGTTCAAAAAAGGGTGTGGTCGCTTGCAGGTGGATTACGAAGTGCTCAACACCTCGCAGCCGCTGGATTTCGCCTTGTTCAAGTACCTGGCCTTCCGCACGGGGAAGGGTTAGTCCCATGTTTGGTCTGTCTTTCTTGAACTCGTTTTTCCTTTGGGGACTGCTGGCCGCGTCCATTCCGCTTTTGATCCATCTCGCGAAGCGGAACCGGGCGGCCAAATTGCACTTTGCTGCGATTCGCTTTCTGCAATTGGAACCGAACCAGCGCATCCGTTCGCAGCGTTGGAAGCAACTACTCCTGCTGCTGATGCGCATCTCTGCGTTTGCGCTGCTTGCGCTTGCGTTCGCACGGCCTTTTTTTGCTGGCAAAGGGCCGGCTACGGCCTGGGGGAGCCAACCCAAAGCGGTGGTCGTGCTGCTGGATGCGTCGTTCAGCATGGGATTTGAAGGAGGGCGGGAGAAAGCGCTGGAGCAGGCTGCAGACGTTCTCTCGTCTCTGCGCACCGGAGACAAAGTAACCGTGATGCAGTTCGGCGAGACGACCCGCACGCTGGTGGAGGCGGGCAAGGAGCCGGGAGGTGTACTGGAGCAGGTGGAGGTGGGTTACGCGATCACCAACCAGGGCACCGAGTACGGCCAGGCGTTGCTGGCCGCAGAAGCCGCGCTTTTCGAATCGCCCTTTGAGGCCAAGGAGATCTACTTGATTTCGGATTTTCAGAAACGGGCGTGGGACGAGTTGCGCCCGCAGTGGCGCCCCCAGCCGGGTGTGCGGCTGCACGTTTTGCCGGTGACGCGTCCTGAAGGGCCCAACGTCGCGGTGGTGGACCTCAGGGTCGCCCGGGATGAACACCGGACCCGCCGCGGGGATGTGCTGGTGCGCATCCGGAACCTCGGGGACACCAGGACCCGGGCAGGCGTGAGCTTGCACATGGGGCGGAGACGTCTGGGGAAACGGAATGTGCTGTTAGAGCCGAGCGGAGAAGAAGTCGTTCGTTTTAATCACGTGCGCGTGCCCGCGGGCGCGGCCGCAGGCTACGCAGAGGTGAGTGCAAAAAACGATCTGCTCCTCGCAGACAACCGCACCTATTTCGTCTTGGGTGCGAAACCGAAGTCGCAACTCCTGGCCGTGGATGGGGAACCCAATCCCGGAGATGCGACCCGAGATGAACTCTTTTTTGTGGAGCGCGCGGTGAATCTGCCTAAACTGGC
>CAYQOI010000060.1:0-11985 GCA_964419085.1 uncultured Cytophagia bacterium
GGGATCCGGGTCGAAAATCACCTCCGGAGAGAGCTGAAAAATGCGCTCCCAGTTGTTCCCGTTGCTCAACTTGCGGGAGAGAAAGACAAAGTGGTTCAAGAACGCGCTGGCCCGCCACACCAGCTTCAAATCCCGTCCGAAGCGATGCTGGTGCGAAAAGGTGACCTGCCACCGCAGGTGGTCGTGGTCGTTGGAGTTCAGCGTGTCGGTGGTGTCGTACTGGAATTTGGACGCCGAAGCAAACAGGCCTAGCGAATCGCGTCGCGTCGCTGCGATGCCCCCGCGCAGAGTCAACTCCCCGAGAACATCTTCGGTGTCAAAGCCCACCGTGGGGTGGCGGCCGAACGGGTCGGGATTGCGGGTGCGCGGCCGGCGGTCGTCGCGCGAGCGGAAACGGTAATTCCAGCCCACTTGGCCAAACCAGTGGGGGCCCGAGACATTCAGAGACAGAACGTGTTTCGATTCGAAGCCGACGTCGTCCTTGCGCAAGTCGACGTCCTCCATCCGACGATTGTTGACGGTGAACCTGGAGGAGAGAACCGTGCTCTTGACAAACAGGGTTGCGTTGGGCGCGACCTGGTAGCTCAGGTTGTTTTCGATGCCCCGGTTGGTTTGGGTGAGGTTGCGCACGAAAACTCCGTTGGCCCCCGCATCGAAACTGTCCCTTCGCAGACGACTGAAAAAGATCACCAGGGTGTCGGCTGTGCCTTTGTAGAAACGACGCTGTATCTTGTACCGGAGCCTGAAGTTTTCATTGCGACGTTCGGGAAAAAAGTCCGACTCCCCTTCGAAGTCCAGGTCATTCTGGTAGCCGTTGATCTCCAGGTCGCGGATCTGGGTTTCCCCGCCAAGCCCGAAGCCCTGGTCGCTCTGTTTCACCTGCGTTTGCCACCGGGTGCCCACCCGTGGGACGATCCGCAAATGGGCGTTGGGTTGGTAGACCAGCCGCACCGTGCTTGCGTGAAACATGACGTCGTTGTCAAATCCGGCTAAGGGGTCGGAGAGCATATGGGAAAAGAGGTCCGTCGCGATGGAAAGGCGTTGCGACAGCGGATAGCTCAGCTTGACCGTGAGATTCTGGTTATCCTTCCACAGGTCACGGGAAGAGATGCTCTGCAAGGTTGTGCGAAAGTCTTCTTTGATGTCGAGATTCAGCCTATTCGTCAGATTCTTTTGAAATCCAAAATCGTAAAGCCATTCGAAAATGTTGAGGTTCTGCGAGAACGACAGCTTGGAGTACTTGGGTGTAACGCTGCGGTTGGGGGATAAATTCCCGGAGGTCTGAGCCAGCACACAGCTTGCCCAGAACGTCACGACCGTTGTCAAACTCGCTTTGGTCAAATGGCAATGTGGTGTTTCGTTTCGTCGTCAGAGTTTGGCCTTTTCCGCAATTTCACGCTGGTCGGCATTTGTCTCTGGCACGATGGCGCCCCCAGAGATGACCAGCTTCAGCGCTTCTTCGATGCCCAGGTCCAGCTCGATCACCTCAGACTTGGGGACAAACAAAAGGAAGCCGGAGGTGGGGTTGGGCGTGGTGGGCAGGAATACGCTCACCACATCTTCTTCCAGCGCCTCTTGCACCGGGCCGCGTGTGTCCTGCGTGTAAAAACCGATGGAGTAGATGCCCTTCCTTGGATATTCGAACAGAACGGCTTTCTTGAAAACTTCCCGTTTAGAGGACAAAAAAGCGTGGCTGATCTGCTTGATCGCACTGTAGACCCGGTTGATAAGCGGGATCCGCTGGACGAACCGGTCGCCAAGGTCCACCAGTTTCTGGCCAAAATAGTTGCGAGCCAGCACGCCGGTGAGGAAGATGACGAGGATTAGGGTGATGAAACCCAGCCCGGGGATCTGTCGCGGGACGGGATGAAACCCAAAGCGCTCCAGCTCGCGCACGATGAACGCGTACGCGAATCCGCGCAGAATCCCATCGATGGCCAAAAACAGATTCCAGATGATGTACCCGGTGAGCACCAGAGGCACGAGCACCAGCAGTCCGGTGAGAAAATAGGCCCGGAATCTCCTGGCGACGCCGCCGGTTGGACTCAGCGGTTTTTTGGACCTGGTCATTTCTTTTTGTTTTCATCAAAAAGGTAGACTTTTTCGCCCTTTTTGCCCATGCGAAATCGTTCCCGTGCCACCTTTTCGATGTATGTGGAATCGTCCTTTAGTTTTTGGAGTTCCAGCCGCAACGCTTCCCGTTGTTTTTCGGACTCTCGAAGCTGATCCTCAAGCGCTTTTCTCTCTTGCTTGAATTTCCACAATTGCAACAGATTGGTTCTTCCTCCGAATCCGAAAAAAGCAAGCGTGGCGAGCGCTGCCAGGATCCAAAGCCGTCGTTTCCAAACTCGAGTCACGATCACACCTTTCTTCCGAACATTTCAAACCAGGACCAGGCGCTGAACGCGGCGAAAGCATTGGCCAACAGATTCACCCAGTCGTTGTTGATCACGGGCAAGCCCGACCGCAAACTGACCTCTGCCCCCGGGCAGTGGGAAGGCGATTCAGCGGTCCGGCCGCACGCCTGGCAGAGATACTTGGCTTGCACCGTCGCGCCCAGAAGGCTGTCCACCGCCTGCGCCATCAGCCCGGCGGCCGTCACCACCAGAAGGTCTTGCAGCGAAAAGGGCCTTCCCGGCAACCGTTGCCAAAGCGCAAATCCGGTGGCCGCGATGGTCAACGCGCCGAGCAGCGCCGCGGCCGTTCCCAGATGAGAGACGCCGCCCGATTCGCCTGTGGTCACGGGGCGAAGGGTCAGGATGGAGCGCGGATTTCCTTTCGCCAGCATGCCGATTTCGGTGGCCCACGTGTCCGCATTCGCCGCTGCGATGGCGGCGAGATAGGCGTACACCAACGCCGGTTTCCCAACCAAAGACCAGCAGAGCAGGACGAGCGAGGGGATAAAACCGTTTGCCATCACTTGAGAGGCGCTTCGGGGATCAGGCTTCTGTGCGGGGGGCGAAAGGTGAGCTTTCTTTTGTCGCCCGACCCGGCTCAGCAGGCTGGACAGGCCGAAGAAAACCACGATGGGGAGACTAAACTGCCACCCACCCAGCCCGAAGATGAGCCAACCAAGAACGAACGCGATGGTGGCCCCCCCGAGTGTGAGCAACCGAAACTGATAGGCGACGATGACCACTGACAGGGCCAAGCCAGCACTTAGCAAAGCATTCAATTCTTGACTCACCTGTTCAAAGCCACTGATAAAATAGGAAAATTTAACATAAAGTCAACAAATTATTTGCCAGGGGAATGCCACCAGGGTATGGCCTTGTTTCACGGAAGGGGTGTGCCCTGCCGCGGGCGGCCTCTCGAACCGGGAAAGTTATCCACACTCTGTGGACAAGGTCGAGAATCGCGCGCGCGGAGCATACGGAATGCCCTGCATGACGAAAGGAAAACGCCGCGGAGACGTGTCGGTTTGAACACCCTGGAGGTGATGGCCGCATAAATCATTGTTTTTATAGCCTTTGCGGCTGTTTTTCGCCTCGCCGCAAACGCGCGCGGTACCGTTGTTTGTGACTTTCTGTGGTTCGTCGCAGAAAATTACTATTTTCTAAAAACCCTGTTTTGGGCGCGTTCTGTGCGTTTTCCAAAAGTTATCCACATGTTGTACACAGGTGTGGAAAGGTGGCTTTTTGCGGTGACACCACAGGTTTTTGCGTTTGCGCTGTCTGGTGGCGTGGGGTAAGTCTCGATTTAACAGGCCTCGTGTGCGCGCCGTTCGTGCGCGACCGGGTGGTTGTGCACAGGGGCGGTCACTTTTCTGATCACAAAGATGGTGTCAAAATCCGCGGCCTCGTTCGTAAACTTTGACTTGGACAGACTCTTCGGGGCGCGAAGGGGTTGCTAAAAAAGTCGGCCTGTTGTGGTCACCGCGTGAAATTCTGTTTGAACTTTTTGTGACGGCGTCTTATATTTGGTCATATCTTGCCCATTTCATCCATCTATATTCATTTTCAAGCGAAGGAGTAATCCTATGAAAAGACTCATCGTAAGTGTCCTCTTTCTGGCCGTCGGCTGGGTGGTGGCTTTTGCGCAGGAACCGGTCGATCTGGAGATGATCTCGCGCATCAAAGCCGAAGGGTTCCAACATTCTCAGGTGATGGAAACCCTGTTTTACCTGACGGACGTGAACGGTCCCCGCCTGACCAATTCGCCCAACTTCAAGGCCGCCAGCGAATGGTGCGTCAAGCAGCTTACAGACTGGGGGTTGGTCAACGCCAGACGGGAGGCGTGGGGAACGTTCGGCAAAGGCTGGGCCGTGGAGCGGTTCTCCGCGGAAATGGTGGAGCCCCAGTATCTGAACCTCATCGCTTACCCTGCGGCCTGGACCGGCAGCACCGACGGCACCATCGCGGGCCAGCCGGTCTTGATAGATGTGAAGTCCGAAGAAGACCTGGAGCAGTACAAAGGGAAGCTGGCCGGCGCCATCGTGATGACGGTTCCCACCCAGGAAGTCGAAGCGCACTTTGAGGCCGACGCGAAGCGCTACACCGACGAGGACCTGGCAGACCTGGCGCAGGCACCCGAACCGGGCGCGCGTCCGTCCTGGTGGGCCCGCCGGGAGGAGTTTCGCCGCCGCAGGGCGCTGCAGCGCAAACTCCGGGCCTTTTTTCGCGATGAAGGCGTGGGCGTCGTGCTGCGGCCCAGCCGGCACGATGATGGAACCATCCTTGTGTCCAGCGGCGGCTCCTACAAGATGGGCGACCCGCCGGGCGTGCCCCAGCTCGTGGTGGCCATCGAGCACTACTTGCGCATCGTTCGCCTGCTGCAGCACGACATTCCGGTGAAATTGGAGGTCAACATCCAGAACAAGTTCTTCGAAGAGGACTCCCTCGGGTACAACGTGGTCGCCGAAATCCCGGGCGTGGACAAGAAGCTGAAGAGCGAGCTCGTGATGCTGGGCGGCCATCTGGATTCCTGGCATTCGGGAACGGGTGCTACAGATAACGCCGCGGGGTGTGCGGTCGCGATGGAGGCGGTGCGCATCCTGGAAGCGGTGCACGCGCGGCCCCGCCGCACCATTCGTATCGCCTTGTGGGGAGGCGAAGAGCAGGGACTGCTGGGCTCACGGGGCTACGTGAAAAAACACTTTGCGGACCGCAAAACCATGGAGCTGAAGCCGGAGCACACCAAACTGGCGGGCTATTTCAATCTGGACAACGGTTCCGGCAAGATTCGCGGGGTTTATTTGCAAGGAAATGACGCGGTGCGGCCCATTTTCAAGGCTCTGCTGGAGCCGTTTCATGATCTCGGCGCGACGACGCTCACCATTCGCAACACCGGCGGCACCGACCACCTATCTTTCGACGCGGTGGGTCTCCCCGGCTTCCAGTTCATCCAGGACCCGCTGGACTATTTCACCCGCACCCACCACACCAACATGGATGTCTACGACCACACCATCAAAAGCGATTTGATGCAAGCCTCGGTGATCATGGCTTCGTTTGTCTACCACACCGCCATGCGCGACCAAAAGCTGCCGCGCAAGCAGCTTCCCGCACCGCGATCTCAGGCCACCAACGGCGGCACCAGGTAGTTTCTCACAAAAAAAGCCGTCCCGACGAACCCTTGCCGGGCGAGTCGGGACGGCCTTTGCTTTCGGCTCCCTGCCCAATTCAGGCCGGTTGGCCCCGCAACACCTTCAACCCGGTTTCCTTTTCCGATTTGGCGATGATGACGGTGCCGCAACTGTCGCTCCAGACGTTGACCGAGGTGCGCATCATGTCCAGGATGCGGTCCACGGCCAGAATCAGGCCCACGCCCTCCAGGGGCAACCCCACAGCTCCCAGGATCACCGTGATCATCACCAGCCCGGCCATGGGAATGCCCGCAGCGCCGATGCTGGCCAGCAGCGCGGTCAAGACCACCACGAACTGCTGCCCGAAACCCAGGTGGATGCCGTACGCCTGCGCGATAAACATCGCGGCCACACACTCGTACAGCGCGGTGCCGTCCATGTTGACGGTGGCACCGAGGGGCAGCACAAAACTGGAGATGGTGTTGGACGCGCCCGCGTTGTTTTCCACACAATCCATGGTCAGCGGCAAGGTGGCCGACGACGACGAGGTGGAGAACGCGGTCAAAAGCGCTGTCGCCATGGCGCGCGCGTGGGCCAGCGGATTGATGCCGCCGACGAAGAACAGCAGCAGAGGAAGCGTAATCACTGCGTGGATAAACAGCCCGGAAACCACGGCCAGCATGTAGGTGGCCAGCGGCAGGATGACATCGAAGCCCGTCTGCGCGATGGTCTTGGCCATGAGCGCGAAAACCCCCACAGGCGTGAACCGGATGATCAATTGGGTCAGCTTCATCATGACCTCAAACACACCCTGAAACAGGTCGGTGAGCTGTTTGTTGTACGGTTTGGGCGCCTGTGTGATGAAAAACCCGAAGAGCAGCGAGAAAAAGATGGTGGGCAGCATCTGCCCCTCCGCCATCGCACGAATGGGATTGGTGGGAATGATGCCCAGCAGCGTGTCGCCGAGTCGCTTGGCGTTGGCTGCCAGTTGCTCCGGCGTTGCATGCAATCCCACCTGCGCGCCCACCCCCGGCTGAAGCAAATTGACCATGAACAGCCCGGTGAGAATGGCCAGAAGACTAGTGGTGACGTAGTAGGTGAAGGTTTTCATCCCCAGGCGTCCCAGATTTTGCGCCGAGCCGATGCTGGTGACGCCGGAGATGATCGAGGAGACGATGAGCGGCACGATGACCATCCGCAGCCCACGCAGGAAGATGGTTCCCAACACCCCGATCTTTGCGGTTACGAAATCCTGGAACCCGAACGCTCGCGACGCAAAACCGACGATCAGTCCGATAATGAGCGCGATGAGAATCTGCCAGTGAAGTTTCAGCCTCATTAGCTCCCTCCGAGTTTTTTTCGTGTGATTCTGCGGGTCAAGAAAAGCGTCGCAAAACTTACGAAAAATTCGATAAGAAGTAAAGCAAAAAACCCGACCCCGGCGTTGACATTTTGGCGCGTTTGTGTTAAGTTCCTCTCCAGGAAAGGGAGCCATGACCTTCATCGAACGACTCAAAGAAGCGACGCAGCGACAGGATAGCCTCCTGTGTGTGGGGTTGGATCCGGACCGCGGGCGCATGCCCTCTGCTCTCCGGAGCGACCCCGACGCCCTGCTGCGATTCTGTTCGGAGATCGTGGCCAGCACGTCCGGAGACGTCGCCGCGTTCAAAATCAATTTTGCCTTTTTCGAGGCAGAAGGCGCCGCGGGCTGGCGCGCGCTGGAAAGGCTGGTGGCAGAGATCCCCGAGGGCATTCTCAAGATCGCCGACGCCAAACGGGCGGACATCGGGAACACCGCGCAGAAGTACGCCGAGGCGATCCTGCAGCGTCTGGATTTCGACGCGGTCACCGTAAATCCCTACCTGGGCGGCGACGCGGTTTCGCCGTTTCTGCAGTGGCCGGAAAAAGGCGCGTTTGTGCTGGCGGTGACCTCCAATCCGGGCTCCCGGGATTTTCAACACCTCACGGTCGGCGGCAAGCCGCTGTACACCGCGGTGGTGGAAAAAGTTCGGAGCTGGAACCGCCACGGCAATTGCGGTCTCGTGGTGGGCGCGACACACCCCGCGGAGTTACAGGCGGTGCGAAAGCTGGCCCCGGAGCTCCCCTTTTTGGTGCCGGGCATCGGTGCGCAGGGAGGAGATCTGCAGCAGGCGGTTGAGCACGCGACCGACGCCGCCGGAGGCTCTGCGCTCATCGCGGTGAGCCGCAGCGTTTTGTACAACTCCACCGGCTCCGATTTCGCAGAGGCCGCGGCCCGCGAGGCGGCAAGGCTGCGTGCCGAAATCAACCGGATTCGCGCGCTGAAGCGGGAACGACGATGAATCAGGACGAGATTCTCCGGCAGTTTAGAACCACCGGTGCGCTTTTGACCGGACACTTCTTGCTTTCCTCCGGCTTGCACAGCGACCAGTACTTTCAGTGTGCCCGCGTGCTGCAGTACCCGGCGCTCGCCGAACGGCTGTGCGCGCAACTTGCCCGGCCGTTTCGGGATGAAAAGGTGGCCGCGGTGATCGCGCCCGCGGTGGGAGGCATCGTGGTGGCGCACGAAACCGCGCGCGCCCTGGGGGTGCGCGCCGTCTTTGCCGAACGGGAACAGGACGAGATGCGCCTGCGCCGGGGCTTCGAGCTCGCGGCCGGCGAGCGGGTTTTGGTGGTCGAGGATGTGGTGACCACCGGCGGGTCGGTGAAAGAGGTGATCGAGCTGGTCAAAGCATCCGGCGCGACGCCCATCGGTGTGGCCGCGCTGGTGGACCGCAGCGGAGGCCGGGTGGATTTCGGGCTGCCGTTCGTGCCGCTGGTGCGCCTGGACGTTCACACCTATCCGGCCGAGCGCTGCAAACTGTGCCAGGCCGGTGAACCGTTGGTGAAGCCGGGAAGCAGAAAGCGTGTCTGACGGGGTGAAAGTCTGCGTGCCGGCCTCCACGTCAAATCTGGGCGCGGGGTTCGACACGCTGGGCCTGGCCTTGCAGCTTTATCTGCGTGTGGAAATGCGACCCGCGGCGGGACGGCTGCGGGTGACGGTGCGCGGGGAAGGCCAGGACGAAATCCCCACCACCGCCGCGAATCTCATCTTCAGGTCTGCGCAAAAACTGTTTGCTCGTTTCGGCGAAGAGTTGTCCGCCGCCGAAATCCATGTGCACAACGAGATCCCCCTGAGTCGAGGTCTGGGAAGCAGCGGTGCGGCCGTCATCGCGGGTTTGCTGGCCGCCGCACGACTGCTGAATAAGAGCGTCGACCAGGAGGACATCCTTTCCCTCGCTGCGGAGATCGAGGGGCATCCGGAGAACGCCGCGGCTTCACTCCTGGGCGGGCTTACGGTCAATTGCGCCGCAGGCACACGGGTGCTGTCACACAAGGTGGCGGTGGACGGCTCGCTGCGCGCGGTCCTGCTCATCCCGGAGAAACGCATTTCCACCGAGGAGGCCAGACGCATCCTGCCCCAAAACGTGCCGCTGGCGGACGCGGTCTTCAACGTTCAGCGCAGCGCGCTGCTGGTGCACGCGCTCCACACCGGAAAGGTCGCGTTGCTGCGCGAAGCCATGGAAGACCGGCTGCACCAGCCCTTTCGCAAACACCTGATTCCCGGCTACGATGAATTCGTGCAGAGCGGTTACCAGCACGCCGCGCTGGGTGTCTGCATCAGCGGCTCAGGCTCGACCGTTCTCGGGCTGGTGAGAGATGAGCACGCCCGCGGACTGGTGGAGGCCTGGAAAGCCGCGGCTCGGGCGCAAGCGGTGGCGGCAAGGGTGCGTGCCGTGGGGCTGGAAAATCGCGGGGCGCTGGTGCAGGAGGTTTAAAGCATGTCAAAGGGCCGAGCGCGCAGGTCGCGCCCGGCCTCGATGGGTCTCGCCGAAGGGTCCTACTTGCCTTTGTTGTTCTTCACCCGGTCCTGAATCAACGAATTGAGCAACTCCCGAGGCGGGTCAGGTTCTTTCTGCCCGTCGTGGCAGGTGACGCATCCCACGCGTGGCGGGTGCTTGTCGTCCAACTGCGCGAGAAACTGCTGGTTGATGGCGTTGCGCATCTTGATCATGATGCGGGCGATCTTTTTGGTAGGTTTCTTATCCGATGCGAAATCGAAGGTGGAAAGGGGCTGACCCGCCTCGCCCACGTGACAGTGGATGCAGCGCACGCCCAGGCTGATCGCAAAGGTCTTCATGGTCTCCGTCAGCTCCTTTTTGCTGATGTCTTTGGGCAAGACCTGCAGATTGGTGAACTTGTCCGGGATCTGCGCGTGAGCGGGTGTCCAGGAGCAGAAGAGAAACACGAGCGTGAGCGCCGGCGTGGCGTAAAACAGTCTCCGCAAAACGGCTCTAAGAAAAACAGCAGTCATCGGACCCTCCTGTTTGGTTAAAAAGAAATGGTGTAGAGAAGAGTAAGCCAAACGATCGGAGCACGGGGTGTTCCGGGCTTTCGTGCTCCCGAATGCCGGTTGTGTAGCCTCGGGAGCACGAACCGATCATTTGACGTACACGGTTTTGATGTTCACGAACTCCTTGATGCCGTAGTGGGACAGCTCGCGTCCGTACCCGCTTTCTTTGATGCCTCCGAAAGGCAACCGGGGGTCGGACTTGACGAAGGTGTTCACAAAGCAGGAGCCCGCCTGCAGTTCCGTGGTCGCGATGCGCTCCCCTTTGGCCGAGTCGCGGGTGAAAATCGCGGCGCCCAAACCGAAGATGGTGTCGTTGGCGACGCGGATGGCCTCCCGTTCGTTCTTCACCGGAATGATCGCGGCCACCGGTCCGAAGAGTTCCTCGTCGTACGCGGGCATCCCCTTTTTGACATCGGTGAGCACGGTGGGCGGGTAGTACGCGCCCGGGCCCTCCGGGATCTCACCGCCCAGCAGACAGGTGGCGCCCAGTTCGATGCTGCGCTGGACCTGCCGGTGCAGCTCGTCGCGCAGGTCGTGACGCGCCTGGGGTCCCACCGCGGTGTCCTCTCGCAGGGGGTCGCCCATTCTTTTGGCGCGCATCTGCTCCACGAAGAGTTTTTCGAACCGCGCGCGCAGGGAGTCCACCACCACGAAGCGTTTGGCTGCGATACAGCTCTGTCCCGCATTGATCAGCCTGCTGGTGACGCAGGTGGTCACTGCGTCCTCCAGGTTGGCGTCTTCGAGGATGATGTAGGGATCGCTGCCGCCGAGTTCCAGCACGGTTTTTTTGAGTCTTTCCCCCGCCTTTGCAGCCACGGCCCGGCCGGCGGGCGTGCTTCCGGTCAGGGTTACGGCCACTACCCTGGGATTGTCGATGACGGCCTCCACCTGCCGGCTGCCGATGAGCAGGGTGGTGAACAGGTGTTCCGGAAACCCGGCTTGACGGAACACGTCTTCGATGGCCAGCGCGCATCCGGGCACGTTGGACGCGTGCTTGAGCACCCCGGCATTACCGGCCATCAGGGCCGGCGCGGCAAAGCGAAACACCTGCCAGAACGGAAAATTCCACGGCATCACCGCGAGCACGACGCCCAGCGGCTGGAAGGTGACGAAGCTCAGGCTGGCTTCGGTGGGGACGATTTCAGGTTGCAACATGGTCTCGGCTTCCTGCGCGTAGTAGTCGCACACCCACGCGCACTTGGCCACTTCTGCGCGGCCGTCGCGCACCGGCTTGCCCATTTCTCGCGCCATGAGTTCGGCGTAGGGCTGCTCGTTTTTGCGCAAGACCTCGGCGGCTTTCTTCATCAGGTCGCCGCGTTCGGAGAAAGTTGTCTTGCGCCAGGCGAGATGCGCCTCGTGCGCCTGGTCGATGGCCTGGGCGACCTGCTCTGGCGTCATCTCCTCATAGGTCTTAATCTGCTCTCCTGTTGCCGGATTGATGACTTCGATCATGGTCTTTCCCTCCAAATGGTTCTCGGGCCGGGTTAGGCCGAGCATGAATCCGGCTCGGTCACGCTGCAATCTATTAAACCGGCGGCAAATTGGCAACAAAAATGTGGAACCGCCGAAAATCGCAGAGAACGAGGGAACCAACGCGGCGCCGCGGCGTACCATACTTTGCCTGTTACTGGTGGCTTCCCGGTTATGGGGACGACATGGTTTCGACGGGAGTCGAGGAGTCAAGAACAGCATGCCGAGGTTTTTTCAGGTCCTCGTTAAACAACTGAAAGCTAAATGTAAACGCAGACAATTATGCGTATGCTTTGGCTGCCTAATTGAATTAAGCAGCCCGTCCGCCTGAGTCTGGCCACAAAGCTCAGGTTGGACGTCGACTTCTGTGGCTATATCGTCGGTTTTGCTTGAGGGCCGGCGATGAATTTCTTCAAGCTGGTCTCGGCGGGTTTTGTTTGTTGAACCTGCCGGGATGAGAACCAATCAACAAACTAAGCATGTAGACGTTCTTGGTGACTGTCTCTCGGACGTGGGTTCGATTCCCACCGTCTCCACCAATTTGGAACAAAGCCCGTTCGCCCGTTTCCTCCCGAGGGCGACGGGTTTTTCTTTTCCGGGGAGCGCCCCTGGCCTTTCG
>CAYQOI010000061.1:0-11967 GCA_964419085.1 uncultured Cytophagia bacterium
CCAGGTGGACAAGGTCGTATTCCAGCCGGCGACGCAATCGGATTTGACCTATGAGCAACTGGCCGATGAGCGTTTTTTACAGCAGCAAGCTGCGCGCGAAATGGTGGCCTGGTTCGTGGAGTACGGGTTGCCTCAAAAAGACGTGTATCCGTCAGGACACCGCCTGGCAACCGCGGCGCGGCTTTATGACAATCTGTTCGATGAGTTGGCCGCGCCACTGGACGAGGTCCGCCGTGCGGTGACCTCGACGTTGCGCCTCACCGTGATTCTGCCGCAGGGGGTGACCAGCGAAACGCAGGTGTTGCTCGATGAGGTTCCTCTCCCCGGTGTGGACGGCGAGTTTATCAAACCGCATCTGCCGCTGAAATCGGCACACAGGCTGGTGGTGAGCAACCCCGACTGCTATCTCTTCGTGCAAAACCGCATCGCGGGGAAGCCGGGAGAGGAAAAGCTGGTCGCGGTTTTGAATCGAAAACTGGCCTTCAGAGCGGGCGAGCGCGTCGATTTTGTTTTCAAGCAGAAGGATTTTCCGTTTAAGCGGCGTGCTGACGCCAACTACGTCTTGAACCCGCTCCCGCACCTGGATCCCGACGCCGAGCTGGTTCGGGACTTCAATTCCAGATTGGAAATGCGGGACTGTGTGCTGGACGAGGCCGGTGACCGCATCCTGGCCGTGGACGCGGCCGCGAACGCCATCCGGGTTTATTCCAACGAGCCGACGAGCCGGCGGGGTGGCCGACTGGAGCTGCACCTGGATGTTCCCCTGGAAAGTCCGGAAGGGATCGCAGTGGACTCCCAGGGCCACATCTACATATGCGATTGGGGCAACCATCGCATCGTGGTGTTGGATCGAAACGGCGAGCTGCTGCGCAGCATCGGTGCCTTCGGGAGCAATTCGCCCGAAAACGTGGGGCGCCCCATCAGGCTGGAATTTCCCACCCGGCTTGCCGTGGTGGAGGACTCCACCGGGCGCACCGTGGACGGCCAGACGCTCTTCGGTCAAACTTACCTCTACATCGCGGACCAAAACGGCATTCATCTCAGCGATGAAGAAGGCAACTACCTCGGCACTCCGGTCCCGCCCGGCCCGAGCCTGCCGCACGGGACCTTCTACGCGCTGCGTGTCAAGGGCTATGGTGAGCGGTCCTCTCTGGTCCTGGTAGGGCGGCTGGGCATGGCCAACGGCAAGCTCTTTTCCTTCCTGCCCCGCTGAATTTCACACCCTCAACCGATTACATCGCCTGGCTTACTTCGCGGTGGTGCGCAAGGCACGAAAATCCATCGTGTCGCGGCGCACCACGGTGGTGCGGTAGCGTACGTCCGCCAGCTCTGCGGTGACCTGTAGGGGAACAGGCATTTCCGGGTAGACGGCTTTGACCTCGCGGATGAGCCGCGCACGCGGAGAGATGGTGAAACTCGCGTGCACCCGCAGCGTGTCTGGCGGGTCCGCGAACCAATTGAAGCGCAGGGTGCGGCCCTTGTGGTTGGCCGCAGGCACGGCATCCACGTTTTCGATGCTCAGCGTATCCACGCGCAGCGTCAGGGTGGTCTGGTACCAGGGATGTGTGCTCGCCATCACCCAGTCCACCGTGACCGTATCGTGCTCTCCGGTAGCAAGTTTTTCTTCGCCGCGAATGTCGAGCCAGTCCGCCGCAAAGCTGACGGGAAGGCTCGCCTGGTGAAGACGCGCGTCGTAGTGCCGGGTGAGGGAATCGGCCCTGACGTCCACGTTGCGGAAGTATTCGTTGCCCACGAGTTTGAGGCTGCTTTCTCCGGTGTTGGCATCAAAGGTGGCGTCCACATGAATCATCGCGCGCCACATGTCGTTGTAGGCAGGAAAGGAGAAGAGATAGCCGCCATACCCCACCACGCCCAGCAGCAGGAGCAGGCCCACGGCGGGCGCGCGCACCGTCTTGAGTGCGTCCTTCAGCGGTCCTACGGTGACCACCGCGTAGGCGTAGGTAAATATCGCAGGCATGAACCACAGGACGAGGACGGCGGTGAGCGCGGCGGTGTACAGCAGCGCGCTCGCGAAGTTTAGGATGCCGAACCCCGAAGCGATGGCGTTGCGAAAAAGGAACGGCAGCACCTCCATGAACATCAAGCGGAACATGGGAAGCGGAGCGAGAATCGCAAGGAGAGCCTTGACCAGGGGACTGGGCACGAAGATAGCCAGGCTCAACAGCAACAGAGTCAGCGCGGGATAGACGGCCAGCCGCAGGCTGGTCGCGGCCAGCAGGAACACGAATAGCAGCAAAAGCAGCACGGCCCGCTTGCTGTACACGTAAGGATCCGGACTGAAGCGCCACCGCCGTGTCAGCTGCAGCGCCACCCATATTCCGGCCAGCGTGCAGAGACCCGCCAGCCACAGGTATTTGTCCACGTGCACCAGCCAGGGATAACGCAACCCTTTGATGGCCTGCATCGCGGCCTCGCCTGCCTGGGCGGCGCCGGCGATGAGGATGATGAAAGCGAAAAGCTTGAAACCCGAGAATCTGACGCGCTCGGTCCGCTCCACGCTCAGACGGCGTTTACGGCTAAAAAAGAAGGCCCAGATGCCCAGGAGGACCGCGACGCCGGAAGTCGCGCTGACCAACCACGAGGGAATGAAAAGCCGGCCACCCAGCGCCTGCCACAGCACGTAGTCGCCTTGCCGCGCGGCCGGAATTCCCTGACCCTGGTATTTTTGCAACATGCTGTCGATGAGGCGACCGCTTTTGTCCATGACTGTTTTGCTGATAAACTCGAATTTGTCCTCGGGGGTATGAATGGGGGAGTTGTTGACCCCCGCGGTGAAATCCATTGCCGGGATGCCCTTATCCAAAAACGGCATGTGGTCGGAGCCTGCGCCACCCAGAGCCTGGTTGAGGGAAAAGAAATGCGTGGGATAGCGCAGCATCTGAAAGCCGAGAGTTCGTTCGAATGCAAACGCGTCTTCGACGAGCCACCGGGGCGCTTCATGTTTTTGGGTTTCCAGGAACAGGATGAGGTCGTCCTCGCTCCCGACCATGTCTATTTGCAGCATGAGCGCCACATGGTCGATCTTCGGGTAGTGTTCCACGAAATACTTCGAACCGATGAGGCCCTGCTCTTCGCCGCTGAACGCGACAAACAGCATGGTGTACCGCCGCGGGCGGGTGCTCCAGACTCTGGCCAATTCCAGCATCGTTGCCGTGCCCGAAGCATCGTCATTGGCCCCGGGGATTTCTCTGCCTGCCGAGTCGATGTGCCCACCGATGACGATGGTAGAATCGCTGCGCCCGCGAAAAAGCCCTACCGCGACACCGCTGTTCGTGTTGGTGACGCCTCTCCGAGAGCGGGCTTCCGAGAAGGGCAGGACGTAAGCGGAATCCGCACCGAAGCTCCGCAGTTTTTCCACTACCCAGTTCAACGCAGCGCGGTCGTTGGCCGAGCCCATGGGCCGGGGACCGATGGTTACGCTCAAGTGTCGGGTGAACGCGTACGCACTGTCCGCCACGAAACTCGACTCCTGTGCGGCCAACAGCACCGGGCAAAGACTCAACAGAATCACCATCCAGTTTCTTACGCGGCACATTGTGGTTTCCCTCCGGTTTTTTGCGATCAATTATGGGCTTTGGTCGAAATGACCTTTGTGTGCATTTCCAGGCGTGGTCGAGGATACGGGAGCATCTCTTCGCTTGGGATCAGGCCTGTTTTGCCAACCGAAAACCGAATCCGTCTTTGGCTGACGTGTCATCGCATAATCAGGGGAGCGCATTCAGTCTCGTACGACCTTGCCGCCCGTTCTTATCCACGCCTGGATTCCGCCGTCGAGCTGGGTGGCATCGAACCCGTGGCGTTGCAGCAGGGCGGTGGCGTACGCCGAGCGGCTTCCGGAGAGACAGTGGACCAACAACGGCTTGTCCTTCGGGAGCTCGTTCAGGCGTTCCAGCAGGCGGGTGTGCGCGATGTTTACCGCGCCCTGGACGTGTCCTGCCAGAAACTCGTCGGCCCGCCGGACGTCCAGAATCTGGGCATCGCTCGTCTCAGGAAGCTTTTGCAACTCGGCCATGTGCAGAAACTTCGTGGTCACGATCTCGCCGCCTCCGGCTTTATATTCGGCCAGCGTCTGGGGGGTGATGTAGCCTGTCACCTCGTCGAGGCCGATGTGGATGAGATCCACCACGGCTTCTCGCACCCGGGATTCTGCCACGACGAGGTAGATGGCGGAGCCTGGCTCAACATATGATCCCACCACCGTAGGGAACGCGGTGTTCAGCGGCGCGAACAGTGCGCCGGGAAGATGGCCTGCGGCGAATTCCGGCCAGGGCCGAGTGTCGATCAGCGAGACGGGGCGTTGGAGCAGGTCCGGGATGGCTGCAGCGGGCACCGCGCCGGGCGTGGGCAACTCGCCGAGGATGGCCGGCCCCTCTTTGTTTTCCCGCTTCATCCGGGCAAAGTAGAGCGGCGGCTCAGGCTGACCGTAGAGGATGTTTTCCACAAACCGGTTTTCGTCCGCCAGGGTTACCGCGGGGTTGTACCGTTTCTCGTATCCGACGGTGGATTGCGGCACCGCGCCGAGAGCCTTGCCGCACGCGCTGCCCGCGCCGTGGCCGGGCCAGAGCTGCAAATAGTCCGGCAACTGGCGAAACAGCTGCAAAGAACGGAACAGTTGCCGGGCCGACTCTTCTTTCACCCCGGCGATGCCGGCCGCAGTTTCCAGCAGGTCGGGCCTGCCCACATCTCCCACGAAAACGAAGTCGCCGCTGGCCACGCCCATTGGTTCGCTTGCACCGCCTCCGCGGTCGGTCACCAGGAACACCAGGTGCTCCGGCGTGTGGCCGGGGGTGTGCAGCGCTTTGATTTCGATCCTCCCCACGCGAAAGATGTCCCCGCTTTTCAGAAGTTGGTGGTCGTAGCTGCCGCCGCCGAGCTTCTTGTCCAGCCACCGGTATTTCCAGTCGGCATCCCCCTCGTCTGACAGGTAAAGCCGGGCGCCCGTGCGCTCGGCCAGCTCGCGTGCACCCGAGAGAAAGTCTGCATGAATGTGGGTCTCGGTAATCGCGGTAATCCTGAGGTTCTCCAGGGCCGCGGCTTCCAAATAGCGGTCCACGTCTCGTTGCGGATCGATGACCAGCGCGTCTCCGGTCTGCTGACACCCGATGAGGTAGGAGGCCTGTGCCAGCTTGCGGTCGTAAAGCATTCGAAAAAGCATGTATCCCTCCGGTTGTTTATGTTCGTGGTCTCAAAACTCAAACGGGCTTGAGCTTCTGGCCGGAGTCCGGTTCGAAGGTCAAGGTCGGGAAAATGATTTGAGCGGTTGATGTTGCTGAAAAGCAGGGCTCAAAAGATTACAAAAAGGAAGATAAAGCCTTTCGCTGGAATTCGCAAGAAAATTCTTGGCGCAACATGGGAGCGGTGGAAAGCAAACGGCCCCGAGGCGTGACACTCGGGGCCGTCGGAGCGGAGAAAAAGGTCGCACTACATCAGGTCCTGGACACACACGACTTGCCGGGTTGGGCGTGCTCTCACCCGCGGTCAATTGACGCGTCTGGCGCGTACCCCGAAATCCACATTGTCTTTGACCCAGGCAAAGAAATGCTGCTGCTGCTCCAGAGGCGTGTCCGGCAAGAGGATCGCAGGGTCCTTCCACCCGACCATGACTTCTGCGTCCTGGGTCCAGACCTTAACGCGGCGCCGCGGCACCCGGGTTTGCCAGTTGGTTCCAACGACCGCATCGGTGTAGAGCAGGCGCACGGTGACGTTCCGGGAGAGCCGCTCCAGCGGTTTCAGCGTCAGGCTCCTGAAATCCGTCGCGCCGTCCTTCTTGACGTCGGGAATGCCGTCGCTCAGCATGACGATGGAAATGGGCCGGAGCACCAGATTTTTGTTTTTCACCATGAGCGCGCACTGCTCGAAGAACGCGTTGTAGTCGGTGAACGGGTTGGAGACCGTCTTGGGGAAAATCTCGTCCAGGGTGGCCCGAATCTCCTGGATGGATTTGTTCTCGAACATCTGTTTTGGGTAGAACGTCTTGGGTTCGTCGGCCTGCGCGCCGCCGATGGAGCTCACGAACAAAGCGTTCGGGACCTCGAGGCCACCGATGCCGTTGAGATGGCAGTAGAGGTAGGTCGCCAGGAAGTCCAGCGAGTCTTCATAGTAGGGGCTCTTCATAAAGGAACCGCTGATGTCCACGCCCACGAACATGGTCAACCGCGGCCGGGGCTGTTGGTCGGAATTGAGCAGGCCACACCCCGCGAGCAGACAAAGCGTGCAGCCTAACGCTGCCACCCATCGGTTGTTCTTAAACATGCTGCAATTCTCCGACTTTTTCGCGTGGAACGGTGTGTACTTCTACCGAACTGTTTTGCTGGACGACTTCCGCCGGGGGCATTCCCGCCCCCCTGAATTTCACCGCGTCCAATTGCGTCACCGGCAGGTCAAACAGATGGGTTCCGGAAAGGAGCAACGTGCAGAAATTGATGGCCGCGGCGACCACCTGCAGCGGCGGTAGCACAAAGGACGCGAGCAGGGCTTCGCCCTCCTTTTGGACCCAGTCTGCGTTGTTTTGCAGAGAATGGATGAATCCCGAGGGGGAGGCCTGGCGCGGCAGCGCGGGCTGTGCAGCCCGTTCTTCGAACTGGAGGCCTTTGCCCTGAATCACCGCGAGGATCGTCGGTGTGCCGTGCGCCGCGAACAGGAACCAGGAGAGGCTCCGGATCCCAAACCAGGCAAACGTCGAAATGGCCAGAGTCCAGAACATGCCCAACTCGAAGTTTTCCGAATACTGCGCAAACCAGGGGACCAGGGAATCGACAAACTCCCGGTACAGAAACACCACCTCCACGAATAGCACGACCACCTCGATGACCCCGATGCCGACGATTGCAGAGATCTTCTTTTGGCGCAACGCATCCACAAACGTGGAAAGGACGGCGTAGCTGCCCAGTACCACAAACAGCAGAAAGACGAACAGCGGGACCCGCACGAAGCCTTCGGTGAGGCTGTCGCCGGTGATGTTGGAAAACGTGTCCACCACCAGCGGCGTCGTCACGTAGGTGAAAATGGTGGCTTCGATGAAGCACCAGAACAACGTGAGACTCACCGCGATCCACGGGATGCGGGAGGCGACGAGGCTTCGTCCCGCCCGGCCCATCAAGCGAAATGGCATGAGCACAAACTCGTGGATCAGGGACCAGAGGCTCAGCACGGCAATTCGCAAGAACGCGAGAAACGAGACGAACAGATGAAATGCGAATTTGAAGACGCCGCCCCAGAACGCGGCGATGGATTTGCCGAGGTCCCACCAGGTGATGAGCAGATTGGTGACGAAGTCGGTTCGGTTGGGGCGAATGAGCACGGTCAGCAGGCAGGCGACCGTGAGCCAGCACCCCAGAATGATTGCGGCCACCGGCAAAAGCAGAAACAAGCGCTTGCCGAACATCAGCCAGGTGGCGTCCCCGGCCCCCCATGCGAACCGCAGGAAGGCCTCCTGGAAAAACGTGGGGAAGAGCAGGACCGACAGGATGAACTTCACCAGCCCGCCGTTTTCGTTTAACATGGAATTCTCCTTGTTTTCATGACCACATCTCTCAGTTTCCACCGATGTGGCCCAGCCACGCAAATCCCATGCCCGCATTCATTTCGCCTGCGTCAGGCTCTGGAGAAGCGTGAGGAGCCGTCGTGCAACGTGAAAATTTTACACACCGGTTACGGTTCGAAGTCGGCTTTTTGGGTGAAACTTTTGCTTGACTATTTTTTCGCAAATGGTGACCTTAGCGAAACATTCCGGCCCCACATTCGGTAAATGGGGTCGTTTTTTGCCCGGGGAGGCGATCTACTGCACACCTCACCCAACCCGGCTTTTCGTGTTTTGCTGAGCCAGTTTCAAATTGTGGAGGAGAGCCCATGCGACTGAGCTCGTTTGGACAACTGCTTTGCCTCGGTGTGTTTGTCTTTTTGAAAGGAACCGCGGTTGCGGGAGTCGCGCAAACCGCGGCGGTGCGCGTCGGCGTGGTCATCGACGGAGCGTGGGAGGGAAACCAGCGCGTGCTGGAAATGACGCAGCGGGAGATTCTCACGCTCACCGAAGAGGAGTTTGACGTGCGCTTCCCTCGGGAAAAACAAATCGTTGCGGATTGGACCGCGACGGGCGTACACACAGCGGTCACAGAGTTGCTGAATGACCCGGATGTGGACATCGTGCTCGCCATGGGCGTTTTGGCCTCCGCGGACGCGTGCAACCGGGGGGAGTTGCCCAAGCCGGTGATCGCGCCGTTTGTCATCGACGCGGGTCTGCAGGGTTTTCCCAAGAAAGACGGTGCCAGCGGTGTCCGCAACTTGCACTACCTCTCGCTGCCGTCCCGGCTGGTAGGAGACATCCGGGCGTTTCGGGAGATCGTTCCCTTTCGCAAGGTGACTTTGCTCATGAATACCGAGGTGGTGAAGCAGATTCCCGGCTTTGTAGAGCGCACACGCGAGGCACTTCAGGAGATGGGGCTGGAACTGCGCCTCGTGCCGGTCGGCCGTTCCATCGACCCGATTTTGGATTTGCTCACCGGGGATGTGGAAGCCGTCTACATCGGCACGTTGCTGCAGCTTTCGTCCGACGATTTTGACCGGTTGGTGCAGACGTTGACGGCAAGAAAAATCCCGAGTTTTTCGCTCATGGGGGTTCGCGAAGTGCGGCGCGGGGTGCTGGCGACCCTGAGCCCGGATTTCTTCCCGCGCATCACGCGACGCATCGCGCTGAATTTTCAGAAAATCTTGCTAGGTGAAAAGCCCGAAACCATTCCGGTCTCGTTCGCGGTGGGCAAACGCCTCACCATCAACATGGCTACCGCACGACGCATCGGCGTGTCCCCGCCCTTTTCCGTGCTCACCGAGGCGGACGTGATCGACGAGGAACGCACCGAGGTGAGTCGCCGGCTGGACCTGCGCCGGGTGATGGCCGCGGCGGTAGCCGAGAATCTGGATCTGGCGGCGAAGAGAAGCGAGGTGGCGGCCGGCCGGCAGAACATCAACGAAGCCCGGTCTGCGGTTTTACCGCACCTGGGTCTGTCGTCACTGGGCTTAATCGTGGACAAAGATCGCGCGGAAGCCAGCTTCGGCAATCAGGCACAGCGGAGCTTGAGCGGTTCGCTGCAGTTTTCCCAACTCCTGTTTTCAGAACCCGCGTGGGCCAACGTTTCCATCCAAAAGTCGCTGCAAAGAAGTCGTGTGGCTGAGCTGGAGCGATTTCGGCTGGACATCGCGCAGCGGGCCGCGACCGCTTATCTCCAGATCCTGAGAGCGAAGACCTTCGAGCGGGTACAGAAAGAGAACTTGAAACGGGCGCGGTCGCATCTGGAATTGGCCAGAGTGCGGGAGGCTATCGGCTACTCCCGACGCTCCGAGGTCTACCGCTGGGAGAGCGAGATCGCCAACGACCGCAAAGGCGTCATCCGGGCCAACGCCAACCGCAATCTGGCGGAGATCGAGTTGAACCGCCTGCTGCACCGGCCACTGGAGGAAGCCTTCCTGACTCAGGAGACGGACCTGAATGATCCCGCCTTGCTCACCAGCCAGCAGGCCTTTTTGGTCTATTTCAACGATCCTCTGTCGTTTAAGACCTTGCGCGAGTTCATGGTGCAGGTTGGTTTGAAAGCGTCTCCGGAATTGCACGCGTTCGATTCGGCCATTGCGGCCAAGGAGAGAGAGCTCCGCTCCGCGACGCGGCGGTTCTGGTCGCCCACCGTAGCGGTGCAGGCTGAATTGACCGGCCTGTTCGCCGAAGGTGGTGCGGGAACGTCCGGCCTCCAGTTGCCGCCCAGCCTGCCCATCGCTTTTCCGCAGCCGGACAACACCAACGTGAACCTCGGGTTCAGGTTTTCCATTCCGCTTTTCGAGGGCGGCTCGAGGTTTGCTGTTCGCACACGTGCAAGCGAGGAGCTGAACGAATTGCACGCGAGCCGGGCCGCGCTGGCGGAACGCATCGAACAGCGCATCCGCTCCGCCCTGCATGTGGCCGGCGCGTCCAAAGCCGCGATCGCTTTGTCTCGCGACGCGGCGGATGCGGCAAAGAAGAATCTCAATTTGGTGACGGACGCGTACTCTCGCGGCGCGGTGGACATTCTCGATCTGCTGGACGCCCAAAACGCCGCGTTGACCGCAGACCTGGCGGCCGCCAACGCGGTGTTCGATTTCCTCATCGATCTGTTTGAAGTCGAGCGCGCGGTGGGCAGGTTGTATTTTTTTGCGTCTGACGAAGAGCGCCGGGCCTTTTTGAACGCCCTGGATGAATACTTTAAGAAAGCGGGGGTCCGCCGGCCGCGGCAGGAGAACGCACCCCCGGGGGAGGAGCGATGAGCCCAAGAAAGATCACGGTTTTGGCCGCGCTGGTGTGCAGCGCGTCGATGCTGCACGTCGCGTGTAACAATGGGGAACCGAAGGCGGTGGAGATCATCCGTCCGGTTCGCTACAAGCAGGTGTTTTCCACCGGCGGAAGTAAGGAGCGGACCTTTTCGGGAGCGGCCAAATCGGGTGTGCAATCCAATCTCAGCTTCAAGGTGTCGGGGACGATTCTCGCCATCCCGGTAAAAGTGGGGGACCGGGTGCGGTCGGGGCAGCTCATCGCGCGGCTGTCGCCGGAGGATTACAGGCTGCGGGTGCAGCAAGCCGAAGCCGCTTTGGCGCAGGCTCGGGCCCAGGCACGCAATGCCAAGGCCGACTACGAACGCATCGAAGGGCTCTACGAGAACAACAACGCCTCCAAGGATGACCTGGACGCGGCCCGGGCGGCGAAAGAGTCGGCCGCAGCGCAGGTGGAAGCCGCGGAAAAACAACTGGAGCTCGCCCGCCTGCAACTGAGCTACACCAGGTTGCTGGCCCCCACCGACGGCCTCATCGCGTCGGTGGACGTGGATGTGGGAGAAAATGTTCGGCCCGGGCAGCGGGTGGTGCTGTTGACCGCAGGCTCGCGCATCGAGGTGGAGGTGGCCATCCCCGAGGTGCTCATCGCGGACATCGTGGAGGGCGACAGCGTTGAGGTGGCATTTGACGCCCTCCCTGGCCGCAGGTTCGACGCGGTGGTGACCGAAGTGGGGGTGGCGGCGACACAATTTGCCACGACCTATCCGGTGACCGTCCGGCTGTTGGAGAGCGATCCCGACATTCGACCCGGCATGGCCGCGGAGGTGACCTTTCGCTTCCGGGCAAAGAGCGGCAAAGAACGGTTCGTTGTGCCGTCGTTTTCGGTGTCGGAAGACCGAGAAGGGCCGTTTGTCTACGTGGTGGAGCCGGTGAGCCAGGACACGGGCATTGTGCGCAAACGGAAGGTCGAGATAGGCGAGTTGGACGTGGACGGCCTGGAAATTCTGCAAGGCCTTTCGGATGGAGAGATGGTCGTCACGGCAGGGGTGAGCCAGCTTCACGACGGACAGAGGGTACGGTTTTGAGGGCAAGGCTGTACGCCACAAGGGGAGACCGGCCGGTCGAGTGAGAGAGGGAGATCGATGAATGTAACCCAATTTGCCATCGAGAAAAAGCGAATCACGTTTGTGTCGTTGCTGCTGATTCTGGCGGCGGGGGTGATGACCTACCGCAAGATGCCGCGCGCCGAGGATCCCGGGTTTGTGGTGCGCACTGCGCTGATCGTCACCCGGTTCCCGGGTGCCAGTCCGGAGCGGGTGGAGCTGCTGGTCACGGATAAGCTGGAAAAACACATCCAGGAGATGCCCGAAATCGACAACATCACCAGCCAGTCCAAACCTGGCGTCTCCGTCATTTACGTCAACATCAAAGAACGCTACAAGCACATGCGGCCCATCTGGGACAGCTTGCGGCGGAAGGTCCAAGCCGCCCGCCCGGAATTGCCGTCAAATGTCATCGGGCCTTTTGTCAACGACGAGTTCGGAGACGTGTTCGGCACGCTCATCGCGATTACGGGTGAAGGCTTCACCTACGCCGAGCTGAAGGAGATCGCGGACGACGTGCGAAATGAGTTGCTGCTGCTGGAGGATGTGGCCA
>CAYQOI010000062.1:0-11868 GCA_964419085.1 uncultured Cytophagia bacterium
AAAAATCTCACCGCCTGGGGGTTCAATCTCATTATCCTGTCTTATTTCGCCCTGTTTGTTTCTGGCAATCTCAAAACCACAACCCAACTGACCGGTGGGATCAAGACCCATCTCGATCTCTTTCTGAGTGAGCAAAATAGCGTGCACCGGAGACCTCAAATGCGCCGCTCATCACCTGCCTGGGGCGCTTTCCATCACGCCAACGACCCGCGCTTCCACGGCCGGTCGGTCACCAGATCGGGATGCTCGCGACGAAACGTTTCCGCAACGAAGCAGTTCCAGCACACCGGTTTGTGGCTTGCGAAAACCTGGGGCAGCGATTCTACCGGCACCTGGCTCCACTCCAAAAGATCGTGTTCCGGGCTCAACAAACCGGGTTTGTGGTCATGCCAGTGAATCTCGCTAAACTCGGTGCCGCAGTAAACGCAATGCTGGCCGCGATACCAGTTGGACAATCTCGTGCGCACCAGACAGTTCTCCGGCGTGCCCTCGATTTGCAACAGACACGCCTGACCGCAATCCTCGTGTTCGGGCCAACGAGAGCAGGCCTGAACAACCAGGTCGTTATCTCCCGTCAGCGCGCTGAGCGCGGCGTACTTGGCATCCAACTCCACACCGGTGGGCTCGCGTGTCTCGGGGCAGGTAACCAGCATTTTCCCCCGGTAGCGCAGATAAACCCGCAGCAGACGAGCCACCACAACCGCCAGTGCCATCAAAAAGGCGAGCCCCGCAACCAGGTAAAGTCCTGTAGCCATGGCTAACACCTCCTCCGCTTGTTTGAAAGATTTGGGAAGGCTTCTATTCAAGCTTACTCAAAAATCATACCACACGTTCCGGGACCTCCTCGCCCACGATGGCCGGGATTCCTGTGCTGAACTCCCTGGCCCGGCAAATGGACCGCCGGCAGAAGCGGGAAGGACAGACGATTTTTTTCGCATTTTTGAGAATAAGGAAGCCGATTTCTTGTCTAATTGAATAGAGCCATGGGTTGCGTGTATCATTTGATGTCGCAGCGTGGGACACCAATGTATTGGTAATTGCTGTTGCATTCATTGGAACTTTTGAGTAAATTTCGAGGCCGCTCAGCCCACCGGCGTCGACGAAACTTTTTGACGCGGCTTACGTTTCTAAAGACGGCCAATCTGTTTATGAAATGCAAGAACAAAAACGTCAGCGGGTCACCTAACGTGTTTTCCCATTCTTTTCGGGTTCCCGGCAGACATGGAGGCATGCCGTACGCATCGCTTCGCGCCGGTGAGTTGCCGCGGAAACCATACGATTAAGATGCCTAAATAGAGAACATGAACCCAACGAGGGGAGGGAGTCATCATGCAAAGCGAAACAGTTGAACCACAAGCGCCACAAACCGAGGAACTCAGTGCGTTTCAAAGAGTCGTCGGCGTGTTCACCTCACCCGGCAAAACGTTTGCCAGTATCGACCGCAAGCCCGGGTGGATCTTACCGGTAGTGCTGAGCACCATCATCAGTGTGGGGTTCATCGTTGCCGTGCAGCCCGTACTGATTCAAGAGACGCTGAGCAAACAAGAGCAGAAGATGCAGGAGCGCGGCATGGACAGCGATCAGATCGACCAGATCCTGGCCACCACCGAAAAAGCGATGAAGTACACCACGCCGGCGTTCGCCTTGATCATGCCGGTTATCATCATTGTTGTCATTTCGGCCGTGTTTCTGTTTGTGGGGAATGTCGTTCTGGGTGGGTCGGCACCCTTCAAGAAGGTCATGAGCGTCACTGCGCATTCCTGGCTCATCCTAAGCCTGGGGTCGCTCGTCGCCATCCCGCTTATCCTGGCGAAAGAGACCATGCAGGTGTCGTTTTCGCTGGCCACGCTGATGTCGGAGAGTGCGCGGGAGACGTTTCTGTACCAATTGTTGTCGAAAATCGACGTCTTCGCCGTGTGGACGCTGGCTGCGCTGTCCATCGGCCTGGCGGTGATCTACAAAATGAAGACCCAAAAGATGGCGACCGCGGTGGTGACCACGTATCTCATCTACGCGCTCGTCGCGTCTGTTTTTTCGAGTGCATTTTCCTAATTCCCAAAAAACGTTCAGGAGTGTTGTTATGGCTAAGCTTTTCAGAATTGGCTTGAGCGGACTTGCTCTGGTTGTCTTATGGGTACACACCGGCCTGGCGCAAGACGGCCACGCGCTTTCCCTGCAAGAATGCATCGAGATTGCGCTGAAAAACAACTCGGACTTCAAGACCGCCAACTACCAGGTGGACCGGGCCGGGGCGAATGTTTTGGGTTCGTACTCGGCAATCCTGCCGAGAATCAGCGCCAGCCTGAACTCCAATCGCTCCATCATCGGCCAGACGGTCAATCTGCGGAACATCCCGGTTGTGGACCCCGAGACGGGCCAAACGGTCATCGACCCGGAAACGGGTCAGCCGGTGGTGGATCAGGTGGAAAGTACGTCTCCGAGCCGCTCGTTCAACCGACATCAGATGTCCATCAGCTACAATCAAACGCTGTTTGATTTCGGACGCAGCTTCAGCCAGATCAAGCAGGCCAAAGCAGGCTTCGAATCGGCTTCTGAGGGCCTGCAGTCCACCCGGCATGCGGTTATCGCCACGGTCAAGCAGCGGTACCTGGAATTGCTGAAGGCCATCAAGTTGGAACAGGAATACCGGGAAGCGGTGGAGCGCAGCAAGGAGCAGTTGGACCGAACTCAGAGCATGTACGAGATCGGCTCGGTGGCACAGATCGATGTCTACAAGCAGGAAGTGGCGCTGGGGACCGACCAGATCAACCTCATCAATCAGCGGAACATCGTCGACATCGCCAGAGGCAACCTCAACGTCGCCATGGGCCGGGACCCGGAGACGCCCATCGAGATCAAAGATCTGGACGTGCTCCCGTCGCCGCCCGATTTCACCCTGCAGGACGCCATGAGAATTGCCGTGGAAAACAATCCCGATCTGAGACGTTTCGAGTTTGATATGAAAAGTGCCGAGTACGGCAGAAAGGCAGCAAAGGGGCGATATCTCCCTTCCATCGGGCTCAGTCTGGTTTACTCGCGCGACAACGAAAAGCTTCGCCGTGTGTACGGCGAATTCGATAAAAACTTTTTCATTCAAGTGGGCGCGAGTTTCGACTTGAATATTTTCAACGGGTTGGCCGACAAGGCGGAAGTGGGCCGGCAAACCGCCAACTACTCCATCGCCCGAGAAAACTGGCTGAACCGCAAACGCACGCTTGAATTAGAAGTTAAACAAGCTTATCTTAACCTGAAAGCGTCTCTGGAGATTTCCAAGATCAACGAGAAAAACGTACGGGCCGCGGAAGAAGACTTCCGCTTAGCCCAGGAACGCTACCGCGTAGGCGCGGGGACGCTGTTGGAAGTGACCGACTCTCAGGTGTCGTTGACACGGGCGCGGGTCAATCTGGTGCGCACCAAATACGACGCGATTATCGCCCGGGCGCAGTTGGAAGCGGCGATGGGTGTGATCGATGAAGAACTGCAGAAGAATTAGGCAGCCGTTCGCCGGCGACGCGACGCGCCACGGCGGCACAGGCCGCCGAGAACAGAATCACGATTTTGGAGGAAGGGGATAGTTATGTCCAACAAGACCAAACTCCTCATCGCTTCGGTGGCAATCGTGGTGATTGCGGTCATGGTGGTCGTCAATCTCAAAAAAGCGCGCGGAGATGTCATCGAAGTGCAAACGGCTAAAATACAGCGCGGCGACATCACCCAGATCGTCACCGGCTCCGGGAAAATTCAGCCGGAAAAAGAGGTGAAGATTTCTGCCTACGTGAGCGCCGAGATCACCAAATTGCATGTGAAAGAAGGAGACCAGGTGAAAGCCGGTCAACTGCTGGTGGAACTGGACCGCACGCGCTACGAAGCTGCCATGGAGCGAGCGCGCTCCAATTTGAAATCCGCGCGAGCCAATCTCAAGAAAGCCAAGAGTGAGCTGAAGAGGGCGCGCGATCTGTTCGCCAAGAAACTCTTTTCAGAGGCAGAGCTGGAAACCGCAGAAGCAAACTATGAGCTCGCCGAAAGCGAAGTGGACCAGGCTAACGCGAATCTCAAGCAAGCAAAGGACGACCTGGCGAAGACCCGGCTCACTTCGCCTATGGACGGCACCGTGGCGCAGCTCAACAAAGAAGAAGGAGAGATCGCCCTGGGCTCTCAGTTTCAAGCCGACGTCATCATGACCGTTGCGGACCTGACCCGCATGGAGATGGTGGCTGAGATCGATGAAAACGACGTGGTGCTGGTCAGCCTCGGTGACAGTGCAGAAATCGAAGTGGACGCCCTGCCCGACCAAGTCTTCACCGGCGTCGTGAGCGAGATCGCGCACACCGCAACCACGCGCGGGCTGGGAACCCAAGAAGAGGTCACCAACTTCGACGTCAAAATCCGAATCGTCGACGACGTGAGCCAGTTACGTCCCGGCATGTCCGCAACTGTGAACATCAAAACCGAAACACACAAAGACGTGCTCTACGCTCCCATTCAGTCTATCACCATGAGAGAGCCGCAGGACACCACCAGTGCGGTGGGCAAATTCAACAAAAAAACCTGGCGGCGGAAAAGGGGTTCCAACAAGGATCCGAACGCAGAGCTCTGGGGGCCTTCGTCGGACGGCACCGATGGCAAAAAAAATAAACCCAGAAACAAGGACAAAGACAAGTTAGTGCAGGTTGTCTTTGTCGTCGAAGACGGCCATGCGAAGATGGTCCCGGTAGATACCGGCATCTCCAGTGAAAAAAATGTGGAGATCGTCCGGGGGGTGAAGGAAGGTCAAGAAGTGATCACCGGAAGCTTCCGCGCGCTGTCGAAACTTCTGAAAGACGGAAGCCGGATCAAAGTCAACAACAAAGTAAGAAAATTCAGATCGGAGAAGTAACTGCTCTTTTCAACAATTCGAGCGGTGCAAGCAAAGGAAACCGAAGAGCTATGTTAATCGACATCGAGCATCTCAAGAAAATCTACAGGCTGGGTACGGTGGAGGTCCCGGCGCTGCGCGGCATCGACCTGCAAATCGATCAGAACGAATACGTGGCGATCATGGGGCCCTCGGGTTCAGGCAAATCCACCCTGATGAACATTCTGGGCTGCCTGGACACCCCCAGCGAAGGCATCTATCAGTTCAGCGGCACAAATGTCAGCAGCATGGGCGACGATGAGCTGGCTGAAATCCGCAACAAAAAGATCGGCTTTGTGTTTCAGACTTTCAATCTCTTGCCCAGGGCCACCGCGTTGCACAACGTCGAGTTGCCTCTGATCTACAGCGGCGTGCCATCTGCCAAACGCAAAGAACTGGCCCGCGAAGCGCTGGAACGCGTGGGGTTAGGCGATCGCGTCAATCACAGGCCCAATGAGCTTTCCGGTGGTCAACGCCAGCGAGTGGCCATCGCGCGGGCGTTGATCAACAATCCGACCATCATCCTGGCCGATGAGCCCACCGGCAATTTGGACACCAAAACCGGTGAGGAAATCATGGAGATCATGCAATCGATCCATGAGCAAGGCAACACCATCATTCTCGTGACCCACGAAGAATACATCGCCGAACACGCCAATCGCATCGTGCGGCTGCGCGACGGGCTCATCGAAAGCGACGAAGAGATCAGGAAAAACGGGAAACCCTGAACCATGAAACTGCTGAAACTTGCGGTTCAGCTCTGGGAGGGAATGGTCATGGCCTTCGGGTCGCTGAGGGCGCACAAAATGCGTTTTTTCCTCACCACCCTGGGCATCATGATCGGCGTGGCCACGGTCATCGCCATCCTTACGCTCATCGGCGGATTGGACACGGCTTTCTCCCAACAAATCGCCAATCTCGGTTCGGACAATCTCTACATCTCAAAGCTGCCGTGGAGCTCCGGCATGGAGTTCTTCAAATACCGCAATCGCAAGGACATCACCACGAAAGAAGTGGAAGCCGTGCAGAAATACGCGACCCTGGTCAAGGCCTCCGCGCCGCTGACGTCCACACGACGCAGCGTGAAGTACCGCAATGAGACCGTCAGCGGGGTGCTGGTCAACGGGACCAACGAGCAGTACAAAGACGTGGCCAACGCCTACCCGGATTACGGCCGCTTCATGACTGCGCTGGAAGTCAAACACCGGCGGCACGTCGCGGTGCTCGGGTGGGAGGTCGCGTCGAAACTGTTCCAGCGGGAAGACCCCCTGGGCAAGAAAATCTTCATCGGCGGCTTTCCCTTTCGTGTGGTGGGGGTGCTGGAAAAGCGGGGCGAGATTTTGGGGGAGAATCTGGACGCGAACATCTACATTCCGCTGGGCGCGTTCCAGGCCATCTTCGGCAGCCGGCGTTCGCTGATGATCCGAGTCAAGGTCGTGGACCCGGCGCTGCTGGACGAAGCCAAAGATGAACTGCGGGGCATCTTGCGTCGGGTACGGAAAGTCAAGCCGTGGCAAGATGACGATTTTGCCATCAATCAGCAAGACACCCTGACCGACCTCTACAACAGCCTGACCACCGGGCTCTATGCCGTGGCCGTGGGGATCGGAGCCATTTCGCTGCTGGTGGGCGGCATCGGCATCATGAACATCATGCTGGTTGCGGTCACCGAACGCACACGCGAAATCGGGGTGCGCAAAGCCATCGGTGCGCGGCGCCGCGACGTGATGTGGCAATTTCTGGTGGAGTCCGTGGTCATCAGCGCAGTGGGCGGCTTGATCGGCATCGCCATCGGGTTCGGACTGGGAAAAATCGTGGAAAGCGTCTCGCCCATTCCCGCGCATATCTCCGCTTTCGCGGTGAGCGTGGGCCTGGGCTTTTCCGCGGCGGTGGGTATTTTCTTCGGGCTCTATCCGGCGTCCAAAGCCGCCCGGCTCGACCCCATCGACGCGCTGAGATACGAATAGACCACAGGCAGAGAAATGGACCTGAAAGAAGTCTTCACCATCGCCATCGGAGCCATCCGGGCCAACAAGCTCCGCTCCATTCTCACCACGCTGGGCATCGTCATCGGCGTGCTCACCGTGATCTCCATGCAGACATTTATCCAGGGACTCAATAACAACGTCACCCGGGAGTTGGCCGCGATCGGTTCGGACACTTTCTACGTGCAAAAGTACCCTGCGGTCACTTTCGATATCTCCACTTACCGCAACCGCAGAAACATCACAGTGGAACATGCCCGCGCCATCGAGAGACGCGCAGAGTTGGCCAGTCTGGTGGCCCCTGAAACGTTCACCTTTCCGGCGGTGCTGAAATACAAGCGACGCAAAACGAATCCCGATGTCTGGCTGCTAGGTGGAACCGAGGCGTGGCAATCCACCAACGCGTTCTGGGTGCAAGAAGGGCGCTTCATTTCCAGAATCGACCTGGAACGCAGACGGCAGGTAATCGTCATCGGCGTGGACATCGCAGAAAAGCTCTTTCCCTTTGAAGACGCGGTGGGCAAAGAGATCCTGGTGGATGGCCGGAAATTCACCGTGCTGGGGGTGTTTGAAGAAAAAGGGAATTTCTTCGGCCAGAACCGCGACAACCTCGCTTTGATCCCCATCTCGACCTTTGAAAAAATCTACGGCGAAAAGCGTTCGGTGCAAATTGCGGTAAAGGCAAAGGACCCCGAGCTTCTCCCCGAAGCCATGGATGAAGTGATCGGCATCATGCGGGTGGAACGGGGGATTCCGCCGGGGGAACCCAACGATTTCGAGGTTTTGACCAAGGATTCGCTGATGGAAACCTGGCGCAATCTCACCAAGATCGTTTTTTCTGCAGCCGTGGGAATTTGCCTGATCTCGCTGCTCGTGGGCGGCATCGGCGTGATGAACATCATGCTGGTTTCGGTAACCGAGCGCACCCGCGAGATCGGCATCCGCAAAGCCATCGGCGCCAAACGCCGCGACATCATGCTGCAGTTCCTCATCGAGGCCGTGCTTATCTGTGAGATCGGGGGCCTGATCGGCGTGGTGTTGGGACTGGTGGTGGGCAAACTCATCGGGGTCTTCACCTCTCTTCCGGCCGCGGTACCGGTCTGGTCCATTTTTCTGGGCCTGGGGTTCGTCTCTCTGGTGGGCATCTTCTTTGGAATCTATCCTGCGGCAAAAGCGGCTCGACTGCAGCCGGTGGATGCCCTGAGCTACGAATAGCCTCTCCGTTTCTCCCTGCATCCGTAGTACGATTTTCCGCTTGCGTTCATTTTCCCGGCACGCGGACTTGCATTTTTTCGGCACAACGCGTATATTCAGGGTCGGAAAAATGAACAGATACGCAGACATCTCCCAGCCATTCACAACTTCTCAGTCCATTACTAAACCTGGAGCGACCTATGTCTGAATCGTCCAACAAACTCTGGTCGTCTGTCGGGAAGAAAATCATCATGGCGATTACGGGTCTGGCCATGGTGATTTTTTTGATCGAACACCTGTCAGGCAACCTGCTGTTATTTGACAAGAATCCAGACCCGTTCAATAAGTACTCCCATTTTCTCATCAGTTTCGGAGACCTGCTGGTGGTCGCGGAGCTGATTCTGCTGGCTTTTCTGATCTTTCACATGATTTCTGCAATTTCCATCACCCTGGGCAAACGCAAGGCGCGGCCCATCGGCTACGTCAAGCACGCCAACGCGGGCGGCCCAAGCAAGAAGAACATCTCCTCCACGACGATGATCTACACCGGGCTGCTGATCTTCGTGTTTCTGGCCATTCACCTGAAGACGTTCAAATACGGCCCTCACTACACCACAGTGGTGGATGGCGTGGAGATGCGGGATCTGCACAAACTGGTGGTGGAGGTGTTTCAGAAACCTGGCTACGTTGCGTGGTACGTGATCGCCATGGTTTTCCTCGGCTTCCACCTGCGCCACGGCTTCTGGAGCGCATTCCAGTCGTTGGGGGTCAACCATCCCCGCTACACACCGGTGATCTACTCGGTGGGCATCATCCTCGCGGTGGTGCTGGCCGTCGGTTTTCTCGGTATTCCCATTTGGATCTTTTTCAGAGGAGCATAAAACATGACTCTCGATTCGAAAGTACCTGATGGTCCCTTACAAGAAAAGTGGGACAATCACAGATTCAATCTCAAGCTGGTCAACCCGGCCAACAAACGAAAATACACCATCATCGTCGTGGGAACAGGGCTGGCCGGAGGTTCCGCCGCGGCCACCCTCGGGGAGTTGGGCTACAACGTGCTCAATTTTTGCATCCAGGATTCGCCGCGGCGAGCCCACAGCATTGCGGCGCAGGGTGGCATCAACGCTGCCAAGAACTACCCCAACGACGGCGACAGCATCTGGCGGCTGTTTTACGACACCATCAAAGGCGGCGACTACCGGTCGCGCGAGGCAAATGTCTACCGCCTGGCACAGGTCAGCAACAACATCATCGACCAGTGCGTGGCGCAGGGCGTGCCTTTTGCCCGTGAGTACGGCGGCCTGCTGGCCAATCGCTCCTTCGGCGGCGCGCAGGTCTCCCGCACGTTTTACGCGCGCGGCCAGACCGGCCAGCAGCTCCTGCTGGGGGCATACAGTTCCCTGATGCGACAGGTGAGCCTGGGCAAGGTCCGGATTTTTCCCCGGCATGAAATGCTGGACCTGGTGGTGGAAAACGGCCGCGCCTGTGGCATCGTGACGCGCAATCTCATCACGGGCGAAATCAAATCGTTCGCCGGCGACGCGGTGGTGCTGGCCACCGGCGGCTACGGCAACGTCTTTTACCTTTCCACCAACGCGAAGAATTCCAACGCGACGGCAGCCTGGCGCTGCCACCGCCGCGGGGCATTCATGGCCAACCCGTGCTACACTCAAATCCACCCCACCTGTATTCCCATGACCGGCGAGTACCAGTCCAAGCTCACGCTGATGAGCGAAAGCCTGCGCAACGACGGCCGCGTCTGGGTGCCCAAAAAGAAAGGCGACAAACGTCCGCCCGCCGAAATCCCGGAAGAGGAGCGGGACTACTACCTGGAGCGCAAGTATCCCAGCTTCGGCAACCTGGTGCCCCGAGACGTGGCCTCGCGCAACGCGAAGGCCGTGTGCGATGAGGGCCGTGGGGTAGGGGAGACCGGGCTGGCGGTCTATCTGGACTTCTCCGACGCCATCAAGCGTCTGGGCGTCCAGGCCATCAAAGATAAGTACGGCAACCTGTTCGACATGTACGAACGCATCACCGGCGAGAACCCGTACGAAGTTCCCATGCGCATCTATCCCGCGGTGCACTACACCATGGGCGGCCTCTGGGTGGATTACAACCTGATGAGCACCATCCCCGGCCTGTTCGTGCTGGGGGAGGCCAACTTCTCCGACCACGGCGCCAACCGCCTGGGGGCCAGCGCGCTCATGCAGGGTCTGGCCGACGGCTACTTCGTCATTCCCTACACCATCGGCGATTACCTCGCCACCAACCGGCAAAGCGGTGCGACGCCGGAGGACGCGGCATTCAAGGAAGCCGAACAGGGAGTCAGGGAACAGATCGACCGGCTCGTCTCCATCAAAGGTGAGAAATCGGTGACCGAGTTTCACCGCGAACTGGGAATGCTGTGCTGGGAGTACGTCGGCATGTCGCGCAACGAGCAAGGGCTCAAGAAGGTGCTGCAAGAGATTCCCAAGCTCAAGGAGGAATTCTGGCAAAACCTGCGCATTCCGCCGGAGTCGGAAACGTTGAACAAAAACCTCGAATTCGCGGGCCGGGTGGCCGACTACTTCGAGCTGGCGGAGCTCATGGCCCGCGACGCGTTGCATCGCAAAGAGTCGTGCGGCGCGCACTTCCGGGAAGAGTACCAGACCGCGGAAGGCGAGGCACAGCGGGACGACGACAATTTCGCTTACGTGGCGGCGTGGGAATATGCCGGTGAAGGCAAAGAACCCAGGCTGCACAAAGAACCGTTGAAGTTCGAGAATGTCAAGTTGACCCAGCGCAGCTACAAGTAGCGGGCCACTTCGACAAATCAATCACCTGACCTTTCAATTGGAGAGGAGATCGGTTGAAATGGCAAACATGACGCTGAATTTAAGAATCTGGCGACAAAAGGACGCGCTCAGCAAAGGCCGGCTGGTGGACTACAGGGTGGAGAATGTCTCTCCGCACATGTCCTTCCTGGAGATGCTGGACGTGCTGAACGAAAATCTCATCAAGAAAGGCGAAGACCCCGTCGAATTCGACAACGACTGCCGTGAGGGCATCTGCGGCATGTGCAGCCTGGTGATCAACGGCATCGCCCACGGGCCATGGAAAGGCACCGCCACCTGCCAGCTCCACATGCGGCAGTACAAGGACGGCGACACCATCACTATCGAGCCGTGGCGGGCCGGCGCCTTTCCCGTGATCAAAGACCTGGTGGTGGACCGCAGCGCATTCGACCGCATCATGGCGGCCGGTGGCTACATCTCCATGAACTGCGGCGGTGCGCCGGATGCCAACGCGATTCCCATCGCCAAGGAGGTGGCCGACGAGGCCATGGATGCAGCCGCGTGCATCGGGTGCGGCGCGTGTGTCGCAGCATGTCCCAACGCCTCGGCCTCGCTTTTCACCGCGGCCAAGATCTCACACCTGGCGCTTCTGCCCCAGGGACACCCCGAACGCTACCAGCGGGTGATCCGCATGGTGGAGCAGATGGACAAAGAAGGCTTCGGCGACTGTTCCAACCACGCCGAGTGCGAGGCGGTGTGCCCCAAGGAGATTTCCATTGCGCACATCGCGCGCATGAAACGGGAGTACTTCAAGGCCATGCTGGCGGCAAAATATTGACCGCTGCCGCGGGGTTGCCAACCCGCGCATGTCCGAGAAATCAAGGAAGGAAGCCACGGGGAGTCGTGGCTTCCTTCGTCTATCCTCAACCGCCCGGTAAACGACGACGTTGGCGAGCAAACCGCCGCGGGACGGTCGCACGGCAGCCCCGGTAGCATGTTTCTCCAATTGCCAGGAGAG
>CAYQOI010000063.1:0-809 GCA_964419085.1 uncultured Cytophagia bacterium
CGGCAAGTCACCGAGGACCCACCGGATGGAATCCGGCGTGAAGATGGCCCCTGGCGGCTGAACCGTCGCGCTGTCGACGACGATTTCCGGGGGCAACAGGTCGGTCGCGGTGACATTCCTCGCAGTGGCGATATCCGGATTGGAGACCACCAGGGTGTAAATGACGGATTCTCCAGGCACGAGGGAATCGGCGGAAGAATGCTTGCTGACCGAAATGTCCACTGCGTTGATGTTGAGCACCGTATCGGCTGCGGCGTTGTTGCCGAGCCTGGAGCGCGGCTCGTTTGTGGCTCGCACCACGACCCGGTTGATGATGGAATTGACGCCCACCGGCGGGTCGGGCACAAGCGCGGCGTCGAAGCGCAGCGTGCGCTGTCCCGGGGGCAGGGTACCCAGGTCCCAGCGTATCGAGTCTCCTGCGAAGGTTGCGGGAGGCTGGAAGCTGGTCGTGTCGACGCGCACCAGCGGCGGCAAGAAATCGACCACGGTCACATCGGTGGCCTCCGTCTCATCGACCGCCAGCGTGACGGTGTATATAATCGTCTCACCCGCGTCGACGGTGTCCGGTTCCGAGCTCTTGCTGATGGAAACATCGGGCCGCTGGATCACGATCGCCCTGGTGAAATCCACGTTGTTGGTCGTGTCGGTGTCGCAGACTTTTGTCACTTCCACCAGATTGAGGAGCGTGTCTCCGATGGCCGCGCGCTCGCCGGCGCTGGCGACGAAGGTAATCGTTTGTTGCTCTTGTTGTGCCAGAGAGTCAAAGCTCCAGAACAGAATGGTGGACTGCGACGCGGTGGTGCGGGAGG
>CAYQOI010000063.1:819-11749 GCA_964419085.1 uncultured Cytophagia bacterium
GTGGCCGGGGTGAATAGCTCGCCGGGTCCACCACAATGGCTGGCGGCAGCGTATCCGAGACCACGACGTCATGCACGGTGCCGGGACCGTTGTTTGTGACCGTGGCGGCGTACGAAAAAGGTTCTCCGATCTCGACTTCCGCGCTCTTCTGGCCGTTGATGGTTTTGCTGAGCGCCAGGTCGAAATCCGTGTCGGCAACGAAGCTCACACGTACTCCAACGAGGTGGACGCTTTCTCTCGGGCCGATGGGTTCGGTAATAAAAGGCGAGATATCCACAGAATCGGCGAGGGAGACGATGTGATTCAACGTGACCCGGTTCAGGCCCGCCCTCAGAAAATAGGTGCCGGCGTTTCTGGTGAGGGTGTCTGTGCCGGAAATGATATCTTGAATGATCTTGGCATCCCGAATGATTTTCAACGGACCGCTGTTGGGGTCGCACAGGTCTGCGTCTGCGCCATCGGGGTTCTGAATGGTGAGGAAAAACGTTTCGTTGAGTTGATCTGCGGTTTCTTCTACGTCGGTGATAAAGCGGTAGAAGCCCGGCCGCGTCACGCGCACGTCGAGGAAGTCGTTGGTGAGCAGGCTTGGCAGGCCGACTCGCGCACAGCGCCGGTCGAGTTGAACTTCCCCCGTACCGTCCGGCGCCACCTCCAGCGTGTCGCAGATGACGTTCTGGGCCAACAGCCTTCCACCGGCCAACAGAAAGAACACCAGGAGCACAGAGCACCAGGTCATTCGCCTGCGTTCGCAAACTTCTGTGTTTGCTTCAAGCATTTTTTTGACGGGAGCTTCTTCCTTCCACATGTTTCTCAAGCATCCGCGGGGGCGCGGGCGCCGGCGGGTTTGTTTCTTAAGACAAAAGAACGTTTCTTGGAATCGGTTCCGGTATGAAAATCGAGAAAGGATGTCGTATCTTGTTTCAGGTGTCTTGAGAAATCACTTGAGATGATACGGTAGTTTTCATTTAAAGTCAAGTTTTTTTATAAATTATTATAGGGTCAGCCGGCCGGTTTGCGGAAATGCGGCAGGCAAACTCAATAAAGATTCCCAGGGTTATTTTGATCAAATATGACTTGCAATGTCTGTGGTTCGTGCGTATATTCGATCTAAATTTCCGTTGGAGAACGCTGCACCAGGTGCCATGATGAAAAGGAAGGAATTTTTAAAGGAACTCGAAAAACGCGTCATCCTGTTCGACGGCGCGATGGGGACGATGCTGTACAATCGAGGCGTGTTCATCAATCAGTGCTTCGATAACGTCAACCTCTCGAACCCGAGGTTGGTCAAGGAAATCCATACCGGTTACGCAAATGCGGGCGCAGACGTCTTGCAGACGAATACGTTCGGGGCGAACCGATTCAAGCTATCCAAGCACGGTCTGAGCGACTCGCTGGAGGCCATTAACTACCAGGGCGCCAAGCTTGCTCGCGAGGTCGCGGGCGAGCAACTGTACGTCGCCGGTTCCATCGGTCCGCTGGGCGTGAAGATCGAACCCTGGGGCAAGCTCAGCCGGGAGGAAGCGCGGGAGGCGTTCAGAGAGCAGGCCGAGGCGCTGCTCAACGGCGGGGTGGATCTGTTCGTGCTGGAAACGTTTTCCGACCTCGGCGAGATCGAACAGGCCATTCGCGCGGTGCGGGAATTGTGCGACTTGCCCATCGTCGCGGAGATGACCATCGATGAATCCGGAAACTCGCTTTACGGCACCTCCACCGAAGTCTACACATATCAGCTGGACAAATGGGGCGCGGATGTGGTCGGGCTAAACTGTTCGGTGGGACCACCGCCGATGATGGATGCGCTGGAGAAGATGGTGCACGTGACGCGCAAACCCATCGTTATTCAACCCAATGCCGGCAACCCGCGGGTGGTGGAGGAGCGCAACATGTACCTGGCGAGCCCGGAGTTTATGGGTGAATACGCGATGCGGTTCATCAAGGCGGGCGCACGGCTGGTGGGGGGCTGCTGTGGCACGACGCCCGAGTACATCAAGGCGATGGAAAAGTCCGTGCGGATGTTGAGCCCGCGGCAGCACAATTTCACCATCAGCATCCCCAAAGAGCTCGAACAAGAGGTACCATCGGTGCCGGTCGCGGAAAAGAGCGGTTTTGGCGCGAAACTGGCAAACGGAGAATTGGTGACCAGTGTGGAAATCGTGCCCCCGCGCGGCAGCGACCCGTCGGGTGTCGTGGAGGCTTGCCAGAAGCTCAAAGCGTTTGGCGTCGATGCCATCAACGTGCCGGATGGGCCGCGGGCCATGTGCCGTATGGGCGCACAACATCTCAGCGTCATCATCGAGCAGAACGTGGGAATGGAGACGATCCTGCACTACTGCTGCCGCGACCGCAATCTGTTGGGGATGCAATCGGACATCCTTGGGCTGGCGGCCATCGGTTTGCGCAACATTCTCATCATCACCGGCGACCCGCCGAAGATGGGAGACTATCCGGATGCCACCGCGGTCTTCGATGTCGATTCCATCGGCCTCACCAACATGGTGAACAGAATGAACCACGGCGTGGATCTCGGCGGCAGCAAGCTGGATGCCCCGACGCGCTTCCTCATCGGCGTGGGGGTGAACCCGGGGGCCATCGACCTGGAACAGGAGATTCGCCGATTCGAATGGAAGGTGGACGCCGGCGCGGAGTTTGCCATCACACAGCCGGTGTTTGACCCGCAGATTCTGCTGGACTTTCTGCCGAAGATCGAGCACGTGAAGATTCCCATCATCGCGGGTGTTTGGCCGCTGGTCAGTTTGCGCAATGCGGAGTTTATGAACAACGAAGTCCCGGGCGCGTCGGTGCCGGAAGAATACATGGCGAGAATGCGCAAGGCTCAGGAAATCTCCAAGGAAGAAGCGCGCGCCGAGGGCATTCGTATCGCCCAGGAAGCCATTGAAAAAACAAAGCCTTACGTGCAGGGCTTCCAGGTCAGCGCGCCCTTCGGCAGAGTGGAGTATTCCATGCAGGTGCTCAGTGTGTTGAAAAAGTTTGGAGGCTCGGTTTAGCCACACAATTTTTACAGCTTTTTCTTTGTTTTTGTCTTGATCTTTTGGATCGGGCAGAATATATTCGTGGTTCAAATTTAAAGTATTCTTAACCCAGCGACAGGAGGTCTGACGTGGCAACCGTAGCCAGAAAAAACACGGGGTCAAAGGTCCGCAAAGCTTCCGGAAAAAAGTCGACCACGCGTCGGTCGACGAAACGGGCGTCTGCTGTGACGGTGCAGTCGTACATGCCCAGCGAAGAGGAAATTCGCGTGCGTGCTTACCAGATTTTTCTTGAACGAGGCGCACAACACGGGCACGATTTGGACGATTGGTTCGCGGCCGAGAACGAACTGCGGAGCAAGATCAATTGACCCGTGACCCGCAGGAGAAGCAAAGCGTTTGCTTTGACCGAATCCCTCCCTTGTGTGAGGGATTTTTTGTTTGAAGACACAGCGATGATCACAGCATTTCCACCCGTTGAACGTGCCGACCCGGAGACCGGTTTGCTCGCAGTAGGCGGAGATCTCGAGGTCGAGTCGCTGCTGCTGGCTTATCGCAGCGGCATTTTTCCGTGGCCGATCCCCGGGCAGCCGGTGCTGTGGTTTGCTCCGGCCAGGCGTGCCATCCTGGAGTTCAGCGAGCTCCACATTCCCAAGAGGCTTGCCAGAACGCTACGCCGTGCGCCATTTCGGTTTGCCGTGGATCGCGACTTCGAGCAAGTGATTCGACGCTGCGCTGCAAATCCGAATCGCAAAAGATCTTCGGGGACCTGGATCACCGACGAGATGATTTCGGCCTATGTGCGGTTTCATGAGGCGGGCTTTGCCCACAGCTTCGAAACCTACGATGAGCAAGACAGGTTGGTCGGCGGATTGTACGGCGTGTGGCTGGGTAAGTTCTTCGCTGGAGAAAGCATGTTTTTCCTGAGAACGGATGCCTCGAAATTCGCGCTGATCCAGGCGGTTGCCCACCTTCGGGCCCACGGTCTAACCTGGATGGATGTTCAGGTGCTGTCTCCTTTTCTGAAGAGGTTTGGCGCCAGAGAGGTCGAACGGGCGGTTTTCATGCAGAAACTGCAACGAGCCCTGCGCTCGGTTTAGGCGGAACGCCGTGTGGTCTCCTCCTGGAACAGCTCCTCGCGTCCCACCTTGCTGCACAACGGGCACACCCGCGGGTCATGGTTGCGCGCCGGACAGTACTCCCGCCCAAAATAGATGATTTGCAAATGCAGCTTGTTCCACTGGGACTTCGGAAAGATGCGCTTCAGGTCTCTTTCGGTTTGGGTGACCGATTTCCCGTCAGATAATCCCCAGCGGTAAGCCAGCCTGTGGATATGCGTGTCCACCGGGAACGCTGGAATGCCGAACGCCTGCGCCATGACCACGGACGCGGTTTTGTGTCCCACGCCCGGCAGCGCCTCGAGCTCTTCGAAGCTGGCGGGCACCTGCCCCCGGTGTTTTTCCACCAGCAGACCGGAGAGTTTGTGAATCGCCGCGGCCTTCTGCGGCGCCAGACCGCACGGTTTGATCAGTTCTCGGATTTCTTCCACGCTGAGCCTGGCCATTTTTTCGGGTGTGTTGGCTTTTTTGAACAAGGCCGGCGTGACGCGGTTGACCATCGCGTCGGTGGTCTGCGCCGAAAGAACCACGGAGATGAGCAAGGTGAACGGGTCCCGGTGCGTAAGCGGAATGGGAGGCTGGGGGTAAAGTCGGTCCAGCGTTTCGATGATGATTTTCGCTTTTTCCTTTATAGTCATAGGTCGGTCCTCGTTTTTGGTTGAGAAGGTCAAATGTAAAAAAAACTGAATGGTTTTCCAAGAGATTTGACACGCCGGGTTTTGGTGCGGAAGCGTGGAGCAAGGAGGTGATTGCCTGCAAATCCATGCCTCCGGCAAGCGTCAGGCTCGGCCTTTTTGGTTGCACTTGCGCGGGCTAACATTTATATTCTCGCTACGAACAGACTTTGTCCAACCTAAAAGCACGTCGTGACATGCAGGTCATTCCTTTTGCCGGATGTTTCGATGCTTCTGCCAGGAGTCAGCACAGGCTGGTTTTTGTGGGGCTGCCGGATGATTCCCAATCATCCTACCGCCGGGGGTGCGCCGAGGGACCGCGACACATCCGCGTCGCGTATGACGGCAACTGCTACAATTCGGCCACCGAAACCGGCGTGGACCTCGCCGGCCAGGTGACGGATTTGGGCGACCTGCCGGCGAAGGCGACCTGGGAGGAAACCGCCCAGGCCTACCGCAACCTGGCGCGCTCGTTGTTTGGGGCTGGACGCCTGCCCTTTTGTGCCGGCGGCGACCACGCGGTGACCGTTCCCGTCGTCTCGGCGCTTGGGGTGCTGGGGACGCCGGTGCACGTGGTGCAACTGGATGCTCACCCGGACCTCTACCCCGTGTACGAAGGCAATCGGGACTCGCATGCCTGTACCGGGGCGCGAGTCCTGGAGATGCCCCATGTGGCGTCCCTCACACAAATGGGGATCCGGACGCTTAACCGGATTCAGGAAGAGGAAATCAAACGTCACGGGGCGCGGCTGCATCTGTTTGGGGCCGGCGACTTGACCGGGACGCTTCCCGATTTGGAAGGTGTCCCGCCGGACGGATTGGTTTACCTCAGCATCGACCTGGACTGCTTCGAGCCGGCCTTTGCCCCCGGGGTTTCCCATCCGGTGCCGGGTGGGCTCACCCCGAGACAGGTGATCGATTTTATCCACCGCTTGCCCGGACGTCTTGTGGGAATGGATGTGGTGGAGCTCAATCCGTCCCGGGATGTGGGTGAGCGGACAGCCGTTCTGGCGGGCCGGCTGTTGCACGAGGGGATGGGCGTCGCGGTGAGGCAAAACGGGCAGGCGAATGGCAGCTGATCGCCGGAAATTGCCCCACCAGCGCTGGTGGATCTGGGTGGTTTTCATTTCTCTGTTCGCGCTCTCCGTGCCGTGGTACGTGCCACGCCGCGGCCTTTCCCGCATTTGGCTGGGCCTTCCGTTCTGGGTGGGGCTTTCTCTCCTTGCCGTGCTGGCGGTCGCGCTGTTTGCCGTGTTTGTGATTCAGCGGTTCTGGCAGGACGACGACTTCCGGTGAGTCCCGCGCGATGAGTGCCTTTCCGTTTGGCGTGCCTGCTGCGCTTTTCGTCTTCGGCTATTTGCTGTTCATGCTCCTGGTTGGGTATGTCGCCCGGCGCAAGCAGCGGGGTGAGTCGTTGGACGAATTCTATCTCGCGGGCAAGAATCTGGGCACGTTCGTTCTCCTGCTGACGCTCTACGCCACCCAGTACAGTGGGAACACGCTCCTGGGCTACCCGGGGGAGGCGTTTCGCCTGGGATTTGCCTGGGTGATGAGCGTGGGATTCATGATGGCCATCGTGGTGGTCTATCTCATCTTTGCCCCGCGGCTTTACCGGCTGTCCAGGCGCCACGGCTTTGTGACGCCCGGGGACTGGATGACACATCGGTTTGGCTCTCCGCTCCTGACCCAAGGAGTAAACCTCGTTTTGATCGTCGCCATGCTCAACTTCCTGCTGGCGCAGCTCATCGCCATGGGGCATGTGGTCGCAGGCTTGAGCGGCAACCGTGTGCCGTTCTGGTTGGGTGTGGTGGGATTGGCCCTGGTGATCATGACGTATGAAACGCTCGGTGGGATGCGAGCTGTGGCCTGGACCGATTGCGTTCAGGGCGTCATTTTGCTCTGTGGTCTGGTGGGCCTGTTGCTGGCGGCGTTCCCGACGCCCGGACATCTGCAAAGCGTTACGCAGTGGCTCATTGCGCATCAGCCGGAGAAGGCTGCAGTGCCCACAGCCGCGGTGTGCCGGACGTGGGTGAGCACGCTGTTGCTGGTGGGATTTTCCGGTGCGGTTTACCCGCAAGCCATTCAACGGATCTATGCGGCCCGCAGCACACGCGCGCTGAAACGATCTCTGAGCGTGATGGTTTTTATGCCGCTGTTCAGCACGCTGGTGGTTTTTCTCATCGGTGTCGTCGCGATTCCGCATTTTTCTGCTCTGCGGGGGGTGGCGGCTGACCAGGTCATGCCGATGATGTTGCGGCAGTGGGCGAGCCAATCTTCGCTGCTTTATATGCTGGCTGTTCTGGTGATCACGGGGGTGCTGGCCGCGATCATGTCCACGGCTGATTCGGTGCTGCTCAGCCTGTCGTCGATGCTGGCCAAGGATGTCCTCAGCCACACCTGGCTCAGGCACGCATCAGAACGTCGAATCACCCGAGCAGGCAAGATGGTCTCATGGGTTGTGATGGCCGGCCTGGTGGGGCTGGCTGTCGCGCCGAAGATCACGCTTTGGGGGTTGACCGAGCTCAAGATGGAGATTCTCTCGCAAGCGGCGCCGAGCATCATCCTGGGGACGGTCTGGCCGGGTCTTTCCACCGCCGGAGCGCTCGGCGGCCTGGCCGCAGGCCTGTGCCTCTCTGTAGGGCTGACGCTTTCAGGCCATGCGAAGGTCTTGGGCTTCCACGCGGGTCTCCTTGGCCTGGGGCTGAATTTCTTCCTCTGCGCGATCGTTTCTTCTTTGTTGAAAGCGAAAGGTCAGCCGACGCGCGCAGGAAATTGACTTGACTTTTTGGGCAAAACTTCTATATTTAGGCTGGCATTTCGAGGCATCCGGCGGTGTAGCTCAGTCGGCTAGAGCAGTGGAATCATAATCCACGTGTCCGGGGTTCGAGTCCCTGCACCGCTACAGACGCATTCTATTTTTACCGCAATCCTGCAGGCTGAGGGGCGTGCCCGTCAGCCTGTTTTACTTTAGGAGCGTGACATGAGCACGAGAAAAAAGCTGTCCGATTCGGAGATTCAGGCGCGGCTCGAAAAGCTGTCCGGCTGGTCTCTTCAAGGTGGAAAACTGCACAAGACGTTCGAATTTGCCTCATTTGTTGAGGCATTTGGTTTTATGGCAAAGGTGGCGCTCGCCGCCGAAGCCATGAATCACCACCCCGAGTGGTTTAACGTGTACAACAAGGTCACCATCGACCTGAGCACCCACGACCTGGGCGGCGTCAGCACCTGGGATTTTGAATTGGCGCAGAAGGTCGACTCGTTGGCTTCTTGACCCGCGCCTCCTCCCTCCAACCTGAAAGTCACTTCATCCTCTTGCTGAGGTAGCTATCCCCAGCATTTACTCCCACCTCGCCCGTGCGGGGTTTGCCCTCTATTCACCGATTCACTTCTTTCGTCCGCCGGCAACCCTCGGGGCAATGATCCGGTGTTTGGTGTCGATAATATGTTAGGGTTCATCCGGCGCGTCCTTTTGTCTCGCGCAGAGTGAGCACGTCCGCGAAGCCCGGACAAGGATGGGGTTCCCATCGCATAATTCTGGTGGCGCAGTGTAAATGTAAGTTTGAGCTTGAGGGATATGATGCCTTCAGAGTGCACCATTGTGGAGATACCTAAAATCGCGGGTGAGAATCGACTCTTGACCGCGGCGCTGGAAGCGACGGCTAACGCGGTCGTGATTACAAACCGCCTTGGCGAGATCGAGTGGGTGAATCCGGCCTTTACGGAATTGACCGGTTACGCCGCGGACGAGGTGCTGGGCAAAAGGATCGCGATTCTCAAATCGGGAAGACACAGCGCTGAATTCTACCGCAATCTGTGGCAAACCATTCTGTCCGGGAATGTCTGGTCCGGGGAAATCGTCAACCGTCGCAAAGATGGGAGGCTGTACACCGAACGGATGACGATCACGCCCGTGCACCATGGCGCCGCGGAGATTACCCATTTCATCGCGATCAAGCAGGATAAGACCGCGTGCATAAAAACCGATCAAGCGCTGCGGGAGAGCGAACGCCGTTACCAGGCTTTGATGGAAACCGCGGATGACGGCATCGTCTCCGCGGATCACAATGGCAGAATTGTGGCCTGGAACAAGGGGGCCGAGCGGATATTCGGTTATTCCAAAGAAGAAGTGTTTGCGCGTCCGGTAGACCTGCTGATTCCGCGCCATCTGCGGAAACGGTACCGGAAACGCTTCGAGCAATTCATTACCGGCAATTCGGAGCGACGGGTGGGGCGAGCCCTGGAAGTCGTCGGGAAAGGCAAGGATGGCACCGAGGTCCCGCTGGACATCTCGCTGGCATCATGGGAGTCCGGCGAGGGCCGGTTTTATACGGCCATCGTGCGGGACATCACGTATCGCAAGATGGTGGAGGAAGGGCTGCGCGATGCACATCGGGAAATCGAGAGCTTGCTTGCTTCCATTTCTTCGATTCTCATCGGCGTGGACGGACAACATCGCATCACGCGCTGGAACAAGGCCGCGGTGGAGACGTTCGGCATCCAGGCCAGGAAGGTGTTGGGCCGCCTCTTTACCAGGATTCCGGTGACCTGGAACTGGGAAATCATTCAAACACACCTCGATCGCTGTCGCCAGGGTTGCGCGCCGGTACGAATCGACGAAATCCGCTATACTCGGCCGGACGGGAAGGAACGATTCCTCACCCTGACAATCAACCCGGTGCGCACTTCCGGTGAACAGCACGAGGGATTTCTGTTGTTGGGGACCGACATCACGGAAAAGAAGATCATCGAAAGCCAGCTTTCTCAGGCGCAAAAGCTGGAGGCCATCGGTCAGCTCGCCGCTGGGATCGCACACGAGATCAACACCCCGATTCAGTACATCGGTGACAACACCCGTTTCTTGCAGGATGCGTTTAGCGATTTCCAGTCGTTGGTCGAGGGGTGCAAGCAGGTTCCCGCGGAGAAGCTCGCTGAGCAATTCCACCGACTCTGTCGCGAGCGAGATGTGGACTATTTGCTGAAGGAAGTGCCACAGGCCATCTTTCAGACCCTGGAAGGGGTCGAAAGGGTGGCGCGCATCGTCCGTGCGATGAAAGAATTCTCGCACCCCGGCTTCGATGAGAAGAAACCCACCGATATCAACAAAGCGCTCGAGAACACGGTGGTCGTGGCCCGGAATGAATGGAAGTACTACGCCGAGCTTGTCACCGACTTTGACCCTGACCTGCCCCCTGTGCCGTGTCTTCCCGGGGAGATCAATCAAGTGTTCCTTAATCTGATCGTGAACGCCGCGCACGCCGTCGCCGACGTGGTGGGAAGGGACGAAAGCCATAAAGGCAGGATTACGGTCAAAACCAGACGGAAAGGCGACTTCGTCGAAATTCAGATAAGCGACACCGGGACCGGCATCCCCAAAGAGGTGCGTCAGAAAGTGTTCGACCCTTTCTTCACCACCAAAGAGGTGGGAAAGGGCACCGGTCAGGGACTGGCCATCGCCCGTTCGGTGGTGGTCGATAAGCATGGAGGCTCGATTACGTTCGAGACGGAGACGGGAAAAGGGACGACTTTTGTGGTTTTGTTGCCCCTGAATTCAAATGAAATGGACTGAAGGGAATGAAAAGACATATTCTGTTCGTGGATGACGAGCCCAACGTCCTTCAAGGTCTGCGAAGGATGCTGCGGCCGTTGCGCGACGAGTGGGAGATGTCTTTTGCGCAGAGCGGGGAAGAAGCCTTGCAGCGGCTTGCCGAAACGCACGTAGATGTGGTGGTGTCGGACATGCGGATGCCCGGAATGGATGGCGCGGAGCTTCTGGCGGAGGTGTCGAAACGCCACCCGGAGGTCGTACGGATCATTCTTTCCGGTCAGTCCGATAGAAAGGCCGTGATGAAATCCATCGGCCCTACACACCAGTTTCTGGCTAAACCGTGTGAGCCGGACATGCTCAGGCAGATCATCGCGCGCGCATTTGCCCTGCGGGACCTGCTCAACGACAGCAAGCTAAAGGAGTTGGTTTCAAATCTGAAGTCGGTGCCCAGCCTGCCCGCGCTGTACCATGATCTCATGCGTGAGCTGCAGTCTTCAGAGGTGACCATGAAGCGTGTAGGCGAAATCATTTCGCACGATGTGGGAATGACGGCCAAGATTTTACAGTTGGTCAATTCGGCCTTTTTTGGCCTGGCCGTTCCTGTTT
>CAYQOI010000064.1:0-11686 GCA_964419085.1 uncultured Cytophagia bacterium
TGTGAATTAATCCGAAGTTAATTTGCGAAATCCACACAAGCTTTTCAACTGATTCGTTTCGCGTTCGACGAAAAAGCCCAAACCACCAATTTTTTGGCTCATTCTCTCTTATTTTTGTTGAAACTTTCTGCGAGAATGTCTATAATTGGACAATTAGCAGACCACTGATTTTACACCAGTTAACATGACTCTTACACTCCTCGCTCTTTCGACCCTTTTGTCCGGGATGCTCTCCCTTCCGCAGTACAGCGGTTCTTCAAAGGACGAGGCCATCCGCTTTGACCTGGATTTCGCCCGGTTCCGTACGGCTGACCACCAGGTTCGCCTGGAGCTGTACTATTCCTTCTACCGCAATCAGTTTACCGTCGCAAAGGAAGATTCGCCCAAGGTAGCCCGTTTTGAAATCGATGTCAAGTTGTTCCAGGGCGATTCTCTGGCTCGGCATAGAAACTGGTCCAACGAAAACATTTTCAACGATTCAAAAGAATCCAACAACGAAATGTTTTTGAGTATTTCGAAATTTGTTTTGTCTCCGGGGGTCTATCGTTGCGTCACCACGATCAAAGACCTGAACAGCGAGCGCGAAGGTGTCGCTGAACGCACGATCCCTGTGAAGGGATTTCCGGACAAGACCATCAGCATGAGCGACATCGAGCTGGCCACTTCCGTCGCAAAAGACACCACCCGTTCCAACGGGGTCTTCAGAAAGGGCAGCTACCAGGTCATCCCCAATCCGGGAGCGCTGTTCGGCCCGCACAGCCCCATGCTCTTTTTTTACACCGAACTCTACAACCTCTCCGACTCCAGCTACGCGGTGGAATACAGCATTCTGGACGGCCAAAACCGCATTTATCGAAGCTTCCCACCCCAACCGCGTAAGGGCGCCCGTGGCGAGCTGGTGGAAGTAGGAGGGATCAATTCCGTCACTTTTCCGGGTGGCAAGTACACGCTGCGGATAAGGCTTTTTGATTCTGCCGGGAACGTTGTTGCCACCGGCACCAAGAGATTCTACACCTACCGCCAGTATTTCTCCCGGGGACCAGTGGCCCGCTCTTCTCGCGGAACGGAAGGCGCACTGGAAGACCTCCGCAATGCCAGCGAAGAAGCACTCGATCGCGAATTTCACAGCGCGGCATACCTGGCCACAAAAGAGGAAAGCGCCATCTTCGACCAGTTGAAACCAGAGGGAAAGCGCCGCTTCCTGATGGAATTTTGGGCAAAACGGCCCGGAAAACGCGCGGAGCACTTGCAGCGCCTGCAGTACGCCGAGCGCCAGTACGGCGGAATTCGACCGGGGTGGCGAACCGACCGGGGCCGAGTGGTGATCAAATACGGTGAGCCCGACCAGGTGGACAAAAATCCCAGCCTACGCGGGAAGCACGGATACGAGATCTGGCGATATTTCCAACACAAGGGCGGACTGATCTTCGTTTTTGTAGATAAAGGAGGAAAAGACGACCTGGAACTCGTTCACTCCAACGCGCCGGGAGAAATCAGCGATCCCAATTGGAAGCGGTGGATCGAATGAGTGCGAAGCTCCTATTTCCGCAAGACCACTTCTTGTGAAAACACGCTTTCATTGCCTTCCGCGTCAACGCCAGAGACGCTGATGAAAACCCCGTCCGGCAGGGGAGCCGGGTCCAACGCCACCTGAGTTTCCGCGGCCACAGCAACCAGGCTGTCGTAGCTCGCGCTTTCCGGCCCTCGGAACGCGACGAGATAGCTCAAACCCGCCTCCGCGTTCTTGTCCCAACTCAGCAATTGCTGCCCCCCCTGCGGCGTCAGACGCACATTGGTCGGCGATTCGGGCGCATCGGCCCAACTCGCCAGGTAGGCCGCATTCACTTTTACCACCTTGGTGAGGTAAGGGAAGGACATGAATTCCGGCAAGTCGTCCATGTTGTGCTGATGGTTGAGGTTGTCTTCCGGCTCGGTGAGACGCGCAGCGGTGTAGCCCTGTTCGTTGAAGGCGAAATGGTCACCCCCGCGACCCGGCCGGTCACGCCTCGCGATGAGACGCACCGTGAAGCCCGGCAGATAGGCTTCCCCTTGTAGCTTCATGTATCTGGCCAATTGCCGGTGGGGCGAATCCGACGGATTGTCCGAAAAGCAGCGCACGCTCAGGCTGTCCACCTGCCCGCTGCCTCCCACCACATTTCCGATGATGTCGTTGGTCACCATGCCCACAACGTTCACATTGCTTGCCTTCAGGTCCGCTGCCAGCGCCCGGCTGCCGAAAAGCCCTTCTTCTTCACCGGTAAAAGCCACAAACATCACCGTGGACTCGAACGTGAACTGGCTGAACACGCGCGCCAGTTCGAGGATGGCGGCGACGCCGCTGCCGTCGTCGTTTGCACCTGGCGCTCGATTCACCGCGTCATCGATGTCCGCATTCCTGGAGTCCAGGTGACCGCTCACGATGAACTTTCGCTCCGGGTGTGTGGTCCCTGGAAGCTCCGCGATGACATTGCGGTGGAATCCGTTCACGCCCCGAATGGTTGCCTGAAAATTGTGGTAAGAAACCTGCAGCCGGCCTCCACTTTGGTTGCTGATTTCCTTGAATTTTGCAAACACCCAGCGCCGGGCCGCGCCGATCCCGCGGGTATCGGAGAGTGTGTCGGAGTTGGTGTGGCGCGTAAAAAACCCCACCAGCCTCTCGATGGTGGCCTGCAGCGAGTCCTGCGTGATTTGCGCCACGATGCTCTGGATTTTCGGGTTGTCCGCCTGAAGTACGACCGTGGGGTGTACCGGGCGCTGCCCGTTATCCTCCTCTACCCCGTTGTCCTGGCTGCACGGAGAAATCAACAGCAAGACAACATACAGGGCAAACACCACGGAAAAGGGAATTGCAGAAGGCACGCGGTTCATTTCAGATTCCTATTGTTAATTACGGCGACGGCGTGTCTAAAAGGCATGGGTCACGCACAAAAGTTGTCGAGCCTCCTCAGCAGGCGTCGTGAACGGAAAATCCGGACGCGAATGCGCCGCTTAAAAAAATACCCGTGAAAACTCTCACGGGTATTTGCGCGGTTACAACGAAGAGTTCGGCTGAGGATTCCCACATCTCTGGAACCAAACGAAAACCCTTCAGCTCCACCTCCGTCTTAACTGAGTTAGGATGCGAACACGAAGAACGATTCTCCGTGTTCAAGGAGGAACTTTCTCATCTTTGCTCCTGCTCAGGGCGGAGCGGGCGCTCACCTGCGGTTAAAGCTCAGCGACTTAAAACATCAGGTGAATGGAGAAACGCACCAGGTTGTTTAGATTCTCCTGGTTGACCCAGGAGACATCAAACCTCCCGGTAAACCCACTCAGGGACGCCTTCAAGCCGGCGCCGGCGGAAACGTTCTCCGAAAACCCGTTTGAATCCCCCACAGCGTCTTTGTCGCTCTCTTCATCGACTTTGAAGCCACCCCGCAGAAACAGGATGTCGTTCCAACTGTACTCGAAGCCGAGGGTTTCATAGCGCAGATTATCGTTGGGCTGCACCAGTTGCGCGCCTACAAAAACCTTGGACTCCTCGGTGTTCACCACGTCCACGGATACGCCAAACCGGAACGTGATGGGGAGCGGAAAAGACTGCCCCTTGAAGGTGAGGTTGCCTTCCGAGTCCCGTTTTCTCCCGAAGTTCAGGTCGGGCCCGAAATTCGACACCGACATGCCCAGATTGAGCTTACGGAAGCCCGTGTGGTAAAGCGTGCCCAAATCGAACGCCACCACCCGGTCGTCGAAGCCGGCAAAATCTTCCAAAATCAGTTTGGCCGTTCCGCCAACCGAGAACCGGTCTGTGAGCTTGCGCGCGTAAGTGATACCCACTGCGGACTCGCTGGCGCTGAATGTCTCACCGGTTGGACCTTCAAATGCCCGCGTCACCGGAATATCGCCGGTCGTGAGCATGTTGAAGCTCACCGCGAGGACACCGGAAGGGCCGAACGGATGGGCCACCGCGGCAAAAAAGTGGCGCAACCCCCCAGGCAAGGTTGTGTGATTGAACATCGCCTCGTTCTCTTCCAGCTCTGTAAGCGCGCCAGGGTTGTAATATACGGCGCTGACATCGTTGACCAGCGCAACAAATGTCTCGCCCATCCCGGTCGCCCGCGCACTTATTCCGAGCTGCAGGAACTGCGCCCCCGCGGTGCCGGCCCTGGAGGCTCCCCCGAGCTGCGTGGGAAGCTCATCCTGTCCCAGGAGCACCGCCGGAAGCAGGAGCGGGAAAACCAAGGCGGCCAGATACTTCCACGGATTCAGATTACCCTTATTCATGGAGATTCCTCCTTTTCATCGAGATTCGAAATTGCGCGACGTTTCGAGATCATTTTATGATGACGAATCGACCAACCTGTCGGTCTCCGTCCTCGGTTTCCACCGCAAACAAGTAGATGCCGCTGGCGATGGGTCGAGTATTCTTGGACAGCAGGTCCCACTTCTCTCTGGAAGAGCTGGCGTCATCGTGCACCAGGGTTTGTACCAGATCGCCATCCACCGTGAAAATCCGAATCGTACATCTTGCCGGCAGGTTCACAAAATGTATCTCCCGATTGAGCTCGGCCACCACGTCGTTTTGCACCTCGTTGCCCTCGAATCCGGAGCGCTGAATGTAGGGATTCGGCTCAACCCAGATCTTGCGGTCCAGCGTGGATAAAGGCAAAGGTGAAGCCATCACCCGAGTCATGTTGATCAGCGGGCTGCTGGCAAGGGTTTCCAGACCGATGGAGGGCGCGCCGCGATCAAAGGACACGACCGCGTAGAAGAACTCCTCCCCGTTTGGAACGTGGTCGACGTACTTGAACTCCAGGCCGGTGTTTTTGCCAAAGTCGTTGCCGGCGAGATCGAATTCGGCCAGAATCTCAAACGTTCCCAGCACACCGGTTTTGCTCCGCACCACGCGGAAGCCTTCGAAATCCTTGCTCTCGTCTTCCGGCGTGTTCGGGTCGTCCGAGATAAAGGGATCCTGAAAATTCAACGGCAAATTGGGATCGTTGGGATCATACCCCGGGCTGTTGGGATCGGCCGCAGACCAATCCAGGGTGATCGTGCGGTCGCCGGGAATCACCTTCAACGGCGGCGAAGGCGGCGGTGGCGGTCCCTTGAAATCCGGCACGCCGTCACCGGTATCGAGGACGCCGTCGCCATTGAGATCTTCACCCGCGAAGCCATCGCCATCGGTATCCACGCCGGGGTTGTCGAACATGATGCCAGCTATCTTGGCATTCTGACCCAGATCCACGAGCGCATTGGGATCGAAGGTGCCCAGCGCTCGGGCCCGGTCCGGGTCGCCCTCACCGCCGATCACGGCGTAGGTGAAGAACAGCGAATCTCCCGGTGCGAAAATCTTGACCGTCTGGCCGAACATGGGATCGTTGGGATCCGTGATGGTGGAATCGCGCGTGCCCAACGGGCCGAACGAAATCAAGAAACGAGAGTTGTCGTTGGGCGTCGCGCCCGCAGGAATGTTCGGATTGAATTCATTCCGTTCCGGGTCGAATTGCGGATCATCAAATGACCCGTTGCTCATGAGGATATATTTTTCCGGGTCGTCCTCGGGACTCCCGATGGGGTCACGGGTGTTGGGATCTCCGGTGATCACGTTTGGCGTCACGGGTCCCCAGTCGTCGGCAGAGCTGATTTCGGTGTCGCTCATCCACCAGTTGAACGACACCTGGCCCTCTCGCTCCGTGGGACGAAGGACTCTTACCCCCACAACTCCGGCCATACACCCTTCGTCGCCATCCGGCTCGGCCACCCACGCCGTGTTGACTACATCTCCTGTGGAGTTGACGGCCAGAAAGCCGCTGGCGTCATCGGTTTGCCCCCCATTGTCCGTCGGGCTGCCGATACAAAACATGTCGTTGTCGGCAAAAAAGCCCGCATAGAAATTTCGGATGAAGTTCTTGCCGATGTTGCGGATCACCAGATCGAAGAAAACGATGTCCTCCGCAAACGATAAACTGAACTGGTAACTCCGCTCTTCCACCTCGATTCCCAGGGCGCGCTGGTGTTTGGATGGAGCAAAAGAAAACCCATTAACGATCAGGAAGGTGTCGGTGTAGACTGAAATAAAATCTTCCTCCGATACCGCGTTGGGATCGAAGAACGGGCTGCTGGGAATGGTGGACCGGACCTTGATGGCGGAACGGTCATCGGTAAAGTGCGGAAACATCTCGCGAAAATCCACCACGCTCCAGGCCGACGGCCCCTCGGAAACCAGGGTGTCGAGATTTCCCGGCTCGTGGAGGTCAGGCCCCGTGGTTTCGTCCGACGGGACGATGCCGCCAAAAAACATCCCGCCACGGTTGATGTACTGCGCTTCCTGGCCGGCCACATCGGTGCCGGGCCACACCGCGCCGCGACCCCGGTCCGTTCCGAACTGACCGAAATTCGTCACACCCACCCAGAGCTTGCCGTTTTTGTGCACTTTAGAATCGAGAAAGCGATCTTGTGCTCGTAGCACCCCGGTGAGCGCAAAACACAGGAGAAAAAGTGTTAGCCGCCTCATTGACCCTATTTTCATGGGAAGACTCCTTAATTGAATGTTGGAAAATCGATGGTCATTCTGTTAGAACCTCATACCCAGGCCAAAAAGGATCTGACGGGGCGCCCCGAACTGCTCCGGGTTGAGATCTATGGGCGTGCCGTCACCGGCCGGATTACCGTGCTTAAAGGTCTTGGTTACCGTCCCCACTTGCGCGCCGGTCTGCGGGTCGAACACCGGCAGCGTACATTCGACGCAACTGTGTTCCGCGTCGTTCACCAGGGCGAGCAAGTTTCGACGATTGAACAGGTTGTTCACATCCACATAAAAGCTGGCGAGAAGCCCGCGATAGAGCCGAAAGTCCTTCCTGAACCGGAGATCGACGGTCAGGAAATACGGCAAGCGCTCGGCATTCTCGGTGGCAAACGGGTCAGCGTCTTCATTGACCGTAAAAGGCAGGCCACTGCCGTAGCGGATAAAGGTGTTCAGGCCCATGCGGTCGATGGTGGTTCCGAACAGTTTGATACCGCGGCCGGCCGGGACCTCAAAGCTGATGTTGGCATTGAGCGTGTGACGCTGGTCCCAGTCTGCAGGCACTTCCCGCACATTGGGGAAGGAAGCGACACCCTGGGCGCCGATGCCGCGATCAAAAGTGGACGACCGCGTATCGGCCCAGCTCAATGTGTAATTGATGTTTGCAGAAAAATAATGGCTGTACCGCTTGATGAGCTCGATTTCGAACCCGCGGTCGCGGCCGAAATCGCGGTTGACCAGCATCCGGAAAGGCGCGGCCTCGGGACCGAAGGTCGCCAGGTTGATCTGGTTCCGGTTCTCTTTGAAGAAGCCGGTCACCCCGATCTTCAGATCATCGGTCAATTGGTGGTCGAAGCCCACTTCGTAGGAGATGGTCTCTTCCGCCTTCAGGTCGGGGTTGCCAAAGGTGTTGAGCTGATTCTGGAAAACCCGGAATCGGTTCTGGCGGCGATAGAGTTCGCTCAGCGTCGGAATCTGCACAAACCTGCCGTAGAAGAAGTACAGTGTGCTCCGGTCGGTGATGGGGTGCGAAATGCCCAGCCGGGGGGAGAGATAATTCTTGTCCTTCACCGGCTTCTTGCTCTGATCCCCCTGGGTTAGACTGGCCTTGAACACCTCGGAGCCCGGGTCGAAGTGGTCGAAGCGCAATCCCACATTGATGATCAACGACTGGAATTCGATCTTGTCTTGCAAGTACGCGGCACCAGTGTTCGGTTCCCGGTCGTAGAAATCCCGCAAAGCCCCGGACGTGACGAACGGGCCGTTATCCGGGAGGTTGATGCGGCGAGAGGGGACCTTGTTGCCGCCAAAATCGATACGCGATTGCTTCAGGTCGTTCAACTTCCAGATGAAGCCACCTTTGAGCTGGTGGTTGCGAGTCACCTGGCTGGTCACATCCAGCTTGAAGGTGTAGACCTGTGTTAAGTGTTTGGACCAGGTGCTGGCACCGTTCCATCCGGTTCTGAAGAAGCCGGACAATTGCTGAACCACTTGAATGCTGTCCAGCTCCGGATGCGCGGCCAAAAGATTGTTGATGAAATTGGAGTTGAACAGTTCGTCGTCGCCGTCGCCGTCATCGATAAAATTGCCGTTGGCGTCCCGGCCGCCGGTGTAGAGGTCGGTGCCGTAGGCAAATCCATCGATCTGGGCCAGACCTTCGATACGGTTGTTCATAAAAAACGGGCTCAACCGGACGCCATTCCGCATCCCGGGATACTGGAAGCGGTCGTTGCGCAGATAGGCAAACTTGAATTCATAGAACGTGCTGTTGCTCAAGTTGTGGGTCCAGGTGAAGACCGTGTTCAGGTTGGTGCCCTCGAATTGCTGGGTGTGGTCCGGCTGAAACTTGTAGCTGTGCCGGTAATCGTCACGCCAGAATTTGGACCCCACAAAACTCACGTTGGCCTTGTAGTTGGTGCCGGGACGGTAGGTCAACACCGCGCTGTAGTTGAGATTGTTATCGAAGCGGCCGCCCCAGTCGAACAGACCCAGAAAGGAACTCATGAACGGATGTTTCACCTTGTGAGGATTCACAAACTGAATCTGCGAGATGTCCGCTTCACCGGGTTCCTGTGGCGCCGCCGTTGGGTCGGACGCGCGAGTGAAGCGCTCCTCATAGGAAATGAGATCCGCGCTCTGATCTTCGTTGGGCAAATAGCCGTCAGACATCTCGGCGGTGGCCGAGAGATACAGATTCACCTTGCCGCGCAAACCAGTCAGACCGAGCGCCGGGAGGATCGAGTTGGTCAGCGGCTCCGGGCCGCCGAAGTTGAACTCCCAGCGGTCGGTGTTGAAAGAATTGGTGCGCAAACCCGTCCCGCGCGGCTTGAAGTAGCGCTGGGGGTCCACGTCGAGCACCGCGAAAGGATTGTCGGGATTGGACGCTGCAGCGTCGTTGAGCAAATCTGACGGGAAACTGCCGCTGCCCAGGTCATCGGTGAAATAGGCGATACGTCCCGAATACTTGTTGCTGCCCACCCGGGGAACAATATTGACAACACCGGATTGCACGTTGCCATATTCCGCGTTGTAGCCGCCCGTGATGAGCTCCACCTCTTCGACAGCATATTTGTTCACATCGATAACTTCGTTGTTAAAAAGCGGATCGTTCACCGCCACGCCATCGATCATGTAGACGACCTCGCCTGCACGTCCCCCACGCACATGGATTTCCTCCCCTTCTCCGATAACACCAGGCATCAGCGCCACCGCGTCGGTCACGGAATTGACGTTGGGCACGTCTTCGATTTCCCGTGCGGAAATCTTGGTCGCCGATGAGGTCAAGTCTTTGATCACCAGCGGTTGCTCGGCCACGATCTCCACCGCGGCCGCCTGCACCACCGTGGCTTCCAGACTGTAGTTGACCTGCGTCGTCAAATCCACACGCACGATCACATTTGTCTGAATGACCTTCTTGTAGCCGATCATCGAGACTTCCACGTTGTAGGTGCCGGGCGGAACCCGCAGAATCGTAAAGTAGCCGTCGACGTCGGTGGCGGCGCCCAGAGACGTTCCCTGAATCACCACATTTGCACCGGGAAGGGGCTCGCCGGTTTCGGCATCCAGGACCCGGCCAGCGATCTTACCGGTTGTCCCTGCGAATGAACCGTTGGGAAACCACCAAACCAGCAGAAACGCCAGGACCGCAACCGACACCAACGAGACGAGTTGTTTTAACAGACTCATGACCTTAACTCCTTTTTAGAAACTCATCATATGACTGTGCGCCAGGGAAGGGTTCCTATTGGCCCATCTCCCGCATGATTTCTTGTGCCAGCGTGCGCGAATCCACCAAGCTGGCCTTCGCATTTCTGTTTTCAAAGAGTGGGAAGGTTTGAAACACCACCTGCGTGTTCGTGCCACCGGCGGGAAATCGCAGCGCCACGTCCCCGATGGGGTCGCCGAGCCCGCCTTTGCCAGTATAGATGATTTCCGCCCCGTCACCCGCGACGATCTCGTCCACATCGCCCACCTGCGCTTGAATGGTGATGCGGGGAAAATTCGCAGGATCACCAAGAACATTGTCGGCAAAACTGAACTGCAGGTCTCCGGAAAACGCACCGGCCCTGGACCATTGCCGGGTTACATCGGTGGCCGAGTCCCCGGTCGCCGGCGCCAGGTGGAGATAAATCACTTCGAACTCGGTGGGATCCGGCGGGTTCGCATGTCCCTGGGATTGCGCGACGTCCTCCAGAATATTCTGCCCCATCACCCAGATTTTCCCTCCGGCGTCCACATAGTCTGAGAGGAAAACAGGCCTCTCCGGATACGCGTCGCCGATGGTTTGCCACAGCGCGGAGGGACCGCTGTAAAGAACGGTCACCTCATAGGGCGCAAGATCCGCGGCGGTGGGGGTTCCCATCTCCGCAACATCCCAGGTGGCGAACGCAAAGCCTTCGAAGATCTCGCTGTAGAATTTGTCTTCGTCGATCTCATCCAGCACGTCGGATTGCGCCTTATCATCCAGAATCAGAATCGTCGGTTCTTTGACCTCGTAATCAAAGGTCGTGGTGGATGTGGCCCCGTTGTTGTCCCGGGCCTCCAACGTAAACGTGTACATCCCGGGCGCGGCAGGAACCTCGAATCCGGCCACCGTCGCCAGATTGAAGTCGTTGAACGGATCGTTGTCGGTGATGCGCCAGCGAAAACCGGTGACCGAGCCAAATTTGTCCACATCCTTTGCGGTCCACTTCACGAACGCGGACTGACCCGGAGCGTATTGCGGAATCACACCGCTGCCGCCGGAAGACGCGCTCCCCCTGGCCCCGAAAATCGTCGCCTCGGGTGGGCCGAGATTTGGCCCCACGTCGAAAGTTCTGGAATCGGTGGACGTCTCGGAACCCGCCCGGGCAGTCACGGTAAAGGTGTAGGTGCCTTCTGGTTGCCCGGGATAGGTTTTGGAAAGCTCGGTGGTCGTGATGGGTTCCGGGTCGACCCCTGACAACTGAATTTCATACACGACATCACCCTTGCCGCCCACCGAGCGCCATTCAAAGGTAAAAAACTCGTTGTTGAGCAGGGTCGCACCGGTTTTGGGCCCGGCGATGATCTCAACGAGCAACGCCTGTTCAAATCGGGTCAACGTCGGGTCATCTTTGGCGCAGGAGAAAAACAGCCCCGCTGCGACCAAGGCACCGGTTAGAAGTGACATTGCAAAGATGGTTTGACGAGATTTTAGCATTTTCAGCCCTCCTTAATGACTGAGCCTCGCGATCAATTTAGAAACGAATCGCACAGACACACCTCACTCCCCGAAAAAGTCACCCAGAATGATGGCTGCCGCGGCCTGCAATTGGGGATCGTTAGCCGCGGTGCGTCTGAGTGAGTGGCCCCAGCAAACCACCTTGCCCCAGGGCGCCGGATGAGGCACATACACGGCACGGGGGAAAGGGGCCGCAGAACTACCCTCTATGCCTTCAAAAATGGCTTGTCCGGGTCCACTTTGGGGATCGAAAATCTCCACTAAACTCGTACTCCCGGTAAAATTGATTGTTATGCCGGCAAAAGCTGTGTTGGGCACATTGGTACCAAAAGGATTAGACCAACTATCCGTTACACCACTCATGCCCGGGGTGTCAAAATTCTGGAAAAGACGCTGGATCCCGCATATTTCACTGAGGAAGCCTGAGCTGAAGCCGGACCAATTGTATGACGTCAGCCACAAATTGCCCCCCGCCTTGA
>CAYQOI010000065.1:0-11680 GCA_964419085.1 uncultured Cytophagia bacterium
GTCTGCATTTTCTCAACGTGCTGACCGGCAGCGTGGGTTGTGAGGGCGGCACCTCGCCCAACGGCTGGGCGAAATTCAAACCGGAGGTGTTCGATTCACCGCCGGCGCAAAAGTTTTGGAACGAGCTGCATTTTCCCAACGAATATCCCCTCGCGCATTACGAGATGAGCCAACTGCTGCCGCATTTTCTCAAAGAGGGCCGGGGCAAACTCTCGGTTTACTTCACCCGCGTGTTCAACCCGGTGTGGACCTATCCGGACGGGTTTACCTGGATCGAGGTGCTGCGTGACGAGAGCAAGGTAGGGTTGCACGCGGCCCTGACCCCCACCTGGAACGAGACGGCGTATTTTGCGGACTACGTTTTGCCTATGGGACACGCCAGCGAGCGTCACGACATCATCAGCTACGAAACCCACTCCGGGCTTTGGGTCGGCTTCAGGCAACCGGTGCTGCGCGAGGCGCGCAGAAAAATGGGCAAGCCCGTGACCTTTACCTACGAGGCGAATCCCGGCCAGGTGTGGGAAGAAGATGAGTTCTGGATCGAGCTCTCCTGGCGCATCGACCCGGATGGAAGCCTTGGCATCAAGCAGCATTTCATCTCCCCGTATCGGCCGGGGGAAAAGATCACCATCGACGAGTACTACCGCTACATTTTTGAACATACCCCGGGCCTGCCGGAAAAAGCAGCTGAAGAGGGGCTAACGCCGCTGGACTACATGCGCAAATATGGCGTTTTCGAGGTGGAGAAGACCGCGTACAACAAGCATCTCAAGGAGATCCCGGAGAAAGAAATGAAAGGCGCGAAGGTGGACCGCCACACCGGCGCGGTTATCAAAGGGGGGAAGGTCATCGGCGTGATGGCGGATGGCAAAGCGCGGGTCGGATTTCCCACGCCTTCGCGCAAGCAGGAATTTTACTCCGCGACCCTGGCGGATTGGGGCTGGCCGGAGTACAAGATTCCGGTCTACATCAAGAGCCACGTCCACCCGGAAAAGATCGACCGCGACAAAGGCGAGTTTCCGCTGATCCCGACGTTTCGCCTGCCGACGCTCATCCACTCCCGTTCCGGGAACGCCAAATGGCTCAACGAGATATCCAACCGCAACCCGGTTTGGATGCACACCTCGGACGCGGCGCGACTGGGGGTGAAAACCGGCGATCTCATCCGCGTCACCACCGAGATCGGCTATTTTGTCGACCGGGTCTGGGTCACCGAGGGGATGAAGCCGGGTGTGGTCGCGTGTTCGCATCATCTGGGCCGCTGGCGCCGCCCGCAGGACACCGCGGGAAACCGCTGGGCGACGAATCTGGTGGATATCAAAGAGGTGGAACGCGGAAAATGGAAGATGACGGTGCTGGATGGGATCCGGCCGTACAAAAGCGACGACCCGGATTCGTCGCGCATCTTCTGGAGCGACGGCGGCGTACACCAGAACATCACCTTTCCCGTTCACCCGGACCCCATCAGCGGGATGCACTGCTGGCACCAAAAAGTGCGGATCGAAAAAGCGCACCCGGACGACCGCTACGGCGACGTGTTTGTGGATACAGACAAGTCGTTTGAGGTGTACAAGGAGTGGCTGAAGATGACACGTCCGGCGCCCGGGCCCGAAGGTTTGCGTCGGCCCCTGTGGCTCAAACGCCCCGTGCGCCCGGCCGAGGAACTCTACTACATGAACAAATAGGGTGGCCAAAAGCTGGGGGGATAGAGGAGAATCAGGTGAGCACGCGGGTTGAATCAGAGATGTTGACGGACCCCTACATAAAATATGCCGATGACGCGCTCACGTTGCGGGACAACCTCGCCATCGATCGCACCGTTTTGGCCAACGAACGCACGCTGCTGGCCTACTCCAGAACCGGGCTGGCCGTCTTCTTGACCGGCATCTCGCTGTTCCATTTTCTCGACGAGCTCATCTTTGAAGTCGTCGGCGTGTCTTTGGTACCCATGGGCGTGCTGATTCTGGCCATCGGCGTGCGCAGGTATCGAAGCATGCGGGGGTTGATTCAGAAGGTGGCGCAGGAGAAAGTCGGCTCACCGCATCGGTAATCCCGCGCGGTCAGCACATCACCACCAGGAGTCTTCCCGCGTGTTCGCTGGTGACCCGGCCGACGATGCGGGCATCACGTACGCCCTTTTCATGGAGTTCCGCGGTGAACGCCTCGGCCTGCTCGGCCGAAAGCGCAACCAGCAACCCTCCCGAAGTCTGCGGATCGTACAAAACCTTCACGAGGCGCTCTGAGACCCGGCTGTCGATTTCTACCTGTCCGTCCAGATACTCTCGATTGGTGACATCGCCTTTGGTAAGGTAGCCCGCTCCGGCCAACTCTTCGACTCCGGTGAAAGTCGGGATTTCCTGCGCGTAGAAAACCAGCCCCACGTTGCTCGCGGTCGCCATTCCCCACGCGTGGCCGAGCAGGCTAAAGCCGGTAATATCGGTACAGGCATGCGCTCCGAATTGAACCGCGAGGGCGGATGCCTCGCGATTCAGCGCCAGCATAGACTCGGTGACTTCCCGGTACTGGGCGTCGGAGATGTTTCCCAGTTTGAACGCGGTGGTGAGGATGCCGGTGCCCAACGGCTTGGTGAGGACCAGCGCGTCGCCGGGCTGTGCCCCGGCGTTTGTGAGGATCTTGTCGGGATGGACTTTGCCCGTGACCGCCAGGCCGTACTTCATCTCGTTGTCCTCCACCGAATGGCCGCCCACGATCAGGCATCCGGCTTCGGTGGCTTTGTCGTGCCCACCCCGCAGGATTTCCGCCAGCATGTCCGGTCCCACGGTCTTCCTGGGGTAACAGACGATGTTCAGCGCGGTGACCGGTTCGCCCCCCATGGCGTAGACGTCCGAGAGGGAGTTTGCCACCGCGATCGCGCCGTACGTGTACGGGTCGTCTACGATAGGCGTGAAAAAATCCACAGTCTGCACCAGGGCCAGGTCTTCGCTGAGGCGAAACACGCCGGCGTCGTCCACCGTGTTCACGCCCACCAGCAGGTCCGGGTGGGTTGGCTTGGGTAGTTTTTGCAAAACTTGCCGCAACTCCGTTGGGCTGAGTTTCGAGGCTCAGCCGGCGCAGGCGACGGTGTGCGTCAGGCGAAAAATCTCTTCGCGAGTCTTATTTCTTCCCATCTCTCAGATTATTCAAATGAAGATTGTGCCGAAAGGTTTCGTGGTCACTCGGTTCCTAAAATGCGAACATCTCCGTCGCGCTCGGTTATTCCCAGGCCGTCGAAATAGTTGAGCAGGGGCATGGCGTACTTGCGCGTCGTCCCGCCCAAAAGCTCTTTGAATTGACTGACGGTCATCGTTTGATTTTTCTTCAAAAAGGCAACGGTCTTTTCCCTGGCTTCGGCGACTCGTTTGCTGTGAAAATAGAGGCCGCCGTCCACCCGGATGAGCTGTCCCATGGTAACCAAAAGCGCCAGCACGTCTTCGATTTCGTCAGGCTTTGCCTGGAATTGTGCCGCGAGGTCCGAAAGCGAGGGCGGGGCAAAAGCCCTTTCCCAGAAGAGCTGCTCCAGGGCGTCTTTCAGTCGCGTTTGCTCTGCAGTGAGGGTCAACTCGTGGGTTTGGAGTTTGATCGCTCCGTTGACCTCCGCGATGCGTTTTTGGCGCTTCAACTCGTCGAGGAGATGGCTCAGCAACTCCGGCGCGACGTTCTGTTTGAGCAGCCTGGGCAGTTCCGCTTTTCCGATGCCCACCTTGGTGGGGTTGCTGCGGTGGAAGGCCTCGAGGTGCCGGCAGAGTTGCTCGGCCAGCCGGTCGAATGTGGCGCGATGAAAGTACGTCTCGCGGTTTGCAGAGCTCAGCGTGACGATTTTATTCTGGCCGGCGAGCTCCCGCAGCACCTGGGAGACAACGGCCGGAGCGAGCCCCAGCAAGGTGGCCATCTGCTCCACCGTGAGCGGTGTGGACTCTTCGTTCCGCAACCGGGCCTCGAGTACCTCCTCGGGATCCTCGCGCTGCAATTCTGTCAGCCTTTCCACCAGCGCGGGGTCCGACATCTTGTGGCGAGGGGCGTTCGCGTCCAGGATGACCCCACCGCCGATGGTGAGGGTCGGGGAGTATTGCCGGATGACCAGCGGATCCAGCCGCCGGGCGACCGCGGGTTTCTCCAGGAGCAACTGGGCAAAAGCGCTGTCTCCTGGGGAGAGCTCAGTGCGGCCTGCAAGCAAGGCCCTGGCCATGACTTCCGTGGTACCGAAATGCACGCGCACCCGCGCGCGGTTTTTCAGCGGCCGCGGCGCGCTCTCCAGCAACTGGAGCCGGACATCGAATCGTTGCGAGGCCGCGTAGTGACCGGCCGCAGCCAGCACATCCCCGCGCTGTACTGCGTCCTTTTCGACACCCTGGAGGTTGATGGCCGCCCGATCGCCGGTGCTGACTTCGTCGACATTCCTGCTGTGACTCTGCAGCCCGCGCACCTTGACCGTTTTTCCGCGCGGCAGAAGGTCGATGCTCTCTCCGGCGTGCAGACGCCCGGAGAGCACGGTGCCGGTGACGACGGTGCCGAACCCGTGAATGGAGAACGCGCGGTCGATGGGCATCCAGAAGAGACCGCGGTCACTCTTGCGCTGGACCCGGGCGAATTGCCTTTCCAGCTCTTTTTTGAGCTCCGGGATGCCCTCACCGGTAACCGCGGACACGGGCATGATGGGCGCGTCCTCCAGAAATGTGCCGGACGCCAGACTGCGCACATCGTCGATGACCAGGCTCAGCCAATCGCGGTCCACCAGGTCGATCTTGGTGATCACGATGATGCCTCTCTTGACCTGCAGGATCTTGAGAATGTCCAGATGCTCACGCGTCTGAGGCATCACGCCGTCGTCGGCCGCCACGACCAGCAGGACCAGGTCGATGGTGCTTACCCCGGCCACCATGTTGCGGATGAACTTCTCGTGACCAGGGACGTCGATGATCGTCGCTTGGTCGCCCAGGTGGGCAAAGCCGAGATCGATGGTCAGGCCGCGCTCTTGCTCCTCACGCAGCCTGTCTGTGTTGACGCCGGTCAGGGCTTTGACCAGCGCAGTCTTGCCGTGGTCGATATGACCAGCGGTTCCGATGATTATTTGCGCCACGAAACTCCGAAGCTTGAATTCGAGTACGCGGCAAAGATAAAGAAAAAAACCGCCAAAAGCAAAGCCTTTGGCGGTCTCTGAATAGGGGAGGTGGCGAAGTTTTCAGGAGTGATGGCTTTCTTCGTGATGCAGCGCGAACGGGTCGATTTTGTCTGCTTTTTTCGCTGAACGCGGGCGTTTGCTCTTCTTGAGGTCCTGTTCCACCACCTCGGTGACCCGGACCGATTCGACGATTCTGGGTCGCAGGTCGATGGCCGGTTCGTCGTCTTTGACTTCGAGATTCTTGGCGGTGAATGCCAGGATCTTGGCCAGGCCCCCAAGCGCCGCGCTCGCAAGGGTGCGCAGCCCCTTCAGCAGGCCGAGGAGATGGTTGCGATCGCGGAACCCGATGTCCCCCACCTCCGGCAACCCGTCGCGTTTGTGCCGTACCAGCTCCACCGCGGAGTAGTTTTCTCCCACCTTCCGGACCTTCGCGGTGCCCCGGAATTCCACCTTTCGGCCGGTCTTGCGGTAGATGCGGATGACATCGTCCGTTCTGACGCCGTCATTGGCGCCCTGGTCGATGATGCCGTACCGCCCCGACATCTTGAGCAGCTTTGTGGGGAAAAGGGACTGTTTGGCGTAGGCGCTGTTTTTGATTCCCAGCAGTTTGAGCAAGAGGGTCAGGGCGATCACCAACCCACTGACTCCGAAGAGAATGTAAGTCTGGTAGCGCAGAATCCGCAGCTTCCTCTGAACGCTGGCAGCCAGTAGCGGAGAGGCGCTCGCGGCGGCGTGGTCGGTTTTGGGCTTCTCTGCCTTTGGCGTAGTGACCTGGGGTGCGCGTTTCCTGCTTTTTCCGCGGACGAGCGTGCGTTTGCTGACGCGGGGTTTTTTCACCCGCGGCCGGCGGACCACTGGTTTGGCGACCTGTGGTTTTTCCTGTGCCCTTGGTGGCGGCACAGCAGCGACCTGCTTTGCCGGGGCAGCGGTCTCCGTAGACTCTGTCTCGACTTCCGCACGGCTCGGCTTCGGCTCGGGAGATGCGGTTTCAGTTTGCGCCTCTGGTTTTTCTGTGGCCGGCCGCATGATGATCTGCAGGCCGCTTTCCAGGTCTTCGCCGGTTTCCGCCGGTGTCGGCGTGCGTTCGGAACTCGCAACGGCGTGCTGGGATGTGGCTTCGGCCCCGCGGCGGTTCAGCACCGCGGCGATGTGGTATTGGATATGGTCGGAGTCTTCCACATACTCGATGTCTTGTAGTTTGAAGCGCTCGGCCTTTGAGTAGAGCAGGCCCTTTTTTATTTTCACCACGACCTGCTCTTCGTCGAAATCCCAGAGCGTCCCGCGTTTCACTTCTCCCGACTTGAAGTGAATTTTGCATTTTTGTCCCACCAGGGGCAGCAGAATTGAAGAGATGCGATCACGGGTACTCTGCTGAGCTCCGGCGGGTTGCGTGAAGGCGAGCGCGAGAACAAAAATGAGTGCGCCGCCTGCAATGCGTTTAGTCAGCCAACCTCTGTCCATGATGGTTTCCTGTAGTTTACTCAGATTATTTCGAACGGAGCGGTTCAAAAAGTATGCAAAATGATGTCCTCGCGAGTGCCGATGGTCGGAGGAGCGATCTCCTTGTCTTTGTGTGGAGACCGCTTCGGCAAACAACACCCGCAGTGACAGACTCCCTGTTTGGACAGTCCCAAAAGGATTTTGGACCACCTAATTTCTTCGTCAAAGCCTGGTGGATTCTTAACCCGGAGGCCGTCAGAGAAAAAAAACAGGGCGGGAATAAAAAGACCGATTGGTCTGTTATAAGGGGTAAAACATATGGCGACAATGGTGAAAAAAGGGAACAAAGGCGAAAACACGCGGCAGCTCATAATCGACAAGGCGACGATCTTGTTCACGAAGAATGGGTACGGGCAGACGTCGCTGAGTCAGATTCTCGCCGCTACGGGTCTGGCCAAGGGCGGATTCTATTTTCATTTCAAGAGCAAAGAAGAATTGGGGATCGCTGTGCTGAATTCGTTGGATGAGTGCTGGACCAAAGAGATGCTTCCCGGCATGCTCAAAGGCCGAAACGCGAAAGAAAAGCTCGAGCTTCTTTTCAGCCGGCCGGGGGATTGCTGTTGCAGTTCAGATGGCCTGCGGCCGACCATTCTTCTTCTCAACCTGGCCACGGAAATGATGGAGGTCAACGACCGCTTTTCGCAATCGATTCAACGGATTTTTGAAGTGTGGTGTCGCACGCTGGAACGCGTGATCGAGGAAGGGCAGCGGGAGAAGGTCTTCCGCGAAGATGTGGACCCCACAGCCATTTCCGCCATTATTCTCAGCAACATCATTGGCGCCAATTTGCTTGCCTTGTTGAACCACAGAACCGACATCTACGTCAGGCAGCTCAGCGCCCTCAGGAGTGTGCTCTTCCAGGGAATCGCAGCGCAGCAACCAGTCTTTTGAGCTTCTCCCCCGTCAACGTCAAACCAGTGAGGTACTACTGATGCGCACGCAATCTGACTCCAAAGACCATCGATATGAATTTGATATCCTGTTCAGCGAAAATATAAATGGCCTCTATTCGCTGGCTTTGCGCATGACGCGCAACCAGGTGGATGCCGAAGATATCGTTCAGGACACTGCGCTGAAGGCTTATCGTTATTTCCACAAGTTCAGAAAAGGCACCAACTTCCGTGCCTGGATCTATCGCATCCTGACCAACAACTTTATCAACAAGTACCGCAAGCGCAAGAAACAGCCCACCAAGATCGAGATCGATCAGATCTCCTTCAGATTGGAGGAAAAAGGCGCGGATTTTTGGGAACGCCTGGACGACCGCAACAACGGTTACGATTACAGCGACATGTTTGATGACGAGATCAACGCGGCCATCGACAAGCTGCCCGAGGAATATCGCCTCGTCGTGCTGCTGGCCGATGTGGAACAACTGAGTTACAAAGAGATCTCTCAGGTGATCGGCCATCCCATCGGCACGGTGATGTCGCGGCTGCATCGCGGCCGGAAGCTGCTGCAGAAGAGCCTGCTGAAATACGCCAAAGAGAACGGCTACCAACTGGAGTCGGTCTAAGCCTGAGAAGGCGGCATGACCGTCTGTATCATGCGGTAGGTTCCTCCACGCCATCCGGGCAAAGGGCTGCCCGAAGGCTCTGATCCCCCTCAATGGGCATTTTGCGACGGGGAGCTCTTGGGCAGCCCTCTGCGTCAAGATCCCGGCTTTGCCCCCGATCCCCAGGTTCTCCTGAGATTTTTTTCCTGTCTTTTTTGTCTCAAAAGCGATAAATTCCGTCAGTCCCAACCTTCCGTGAACGGCTTGTTACGGTGTCGGGGGACTTTCGTGGGGCGGCGGGTTCGCACGCCTCGAGATTGGGCAATTGCCAGGGAGAGCTTGAATGAAAGTTTGTTTTGCGGTGAGCGAATGTGTCCCGTATGTCAAAACCGGCGGCCTCGCAGATGTCGCGGGTGCGTTGCCGAAAGCACTGGATGAGCTGGGCTGTGAGGTCAAGCTTTTTCTGCCGCTGTACGGGTTCATCGATCCCGCGGCGCACGGCCTCACCGCCGCAGACGAGCTGCAGAGCATTCCCGTGCAGATAGGCGGCAAGGCGGTGATCTTCAAGACCTGGTACGGCCGACTTCCCGACACCAGGGTGGACGTCCACTTCATCGACTGCCCCGAGTACTTTCACCGTGCCGCGCCCTACACCGACGATCCGGATGAGGACGAACGGTTTATTCTCTTCCAGCACGCGATCCTTCAGATTCTCCAGCGCTACCACTGGGCGCCGGATGTGGTGCATTGCAACGATTGGCAGACGGCCTTGCTACCGGTCTACTTGAAGAAAAACTACAGTTGGGACCACTTGTTCGCGGGTACCGCTTCGCTGCTCTCGATTCACAACATCGGGTACCAGGGAAGCTTTCCTCCCGAAAGCGTGAGCAAAGCCGGCCTCTCCGTGGCCGACTTCTACCCGGGCGGGCCGTACGAATTCTACGGGCGATTTTGTTTCCTCAAGACCGGTGTGCTCTTCGCCGACTGTCTGTCTACGGTGAGCGAAACCTACGCCGAAGAGATTCAGACGCCGCAGTACGGCGAGAGGCTGGAAGGTCTGCTGGCCGCGCGCAAGGCCGATCTGTTCGGCATTCTAAACGGCATCGATACCACTGTTTGGAACCCGCGAGTGGACACGCGGATTCCCTACCACTACTCCGAACGGAATCTGGCCAACAAGGTGCGGAACAAGCGGGCGCTGCTTGCGGAAGCCTCTTTGCCATTTGATGAAAACACGCCGGTGATCGGCATGATTTCGCGTCTCACGCCGCAGAAGGGCTTCGACCTGGTCCAGGCCGCGGCGGAGGACCTGATGAAGCTTCCGCTGCAGATCGTCGCGTTGGGCAGTGGAGATGGCGAAATGGAGGAATTCCTCCGCTGGGCCACCCACACTTACCCCAAAAAATTCGCCGCGTTTATCGGCTACAACGAAGACCTGGCGCACAAGATCACTGCGGGCGCGGATATGTTTCTCATGCCCTCGCGGTACGAGCCGTGCGGGCTGAACCAGATGTACAGCCTGAATTACGGCACCGTGCCCATCGTCCGCCGAACCGGGGGCCTGGCAGATACGGTGAAAGACGTGCACGAGTACTACGGCGAAGGGAACGGTTTTTCCTTTCACGACTACAGCGCGCACGCGCTTTATCTGACCGTCCGCCGGGCGCTGGATCTGTTCAAAGACCGGAAGGCCTGGCGCGAAATCATGAGACGCGGAATGAAGGCGGACTTCTCCTGGACCAGATCGGCCAAGCGCTACCTCGAGGTCTACAAACTCGCGCAACAACGGCGCGCGGCAGGGTAAGGTAGACCCGTGACCCTTTCCGCAACCGCAGCACTCCGCGCCTATATCAGGTTTGCCGCGGCAGTGGGGGTTACAGAATTTCAATCTATTTGAAGATTTTCTCTATGCAATCTTTTTTGCTTGACTGGAGCACAGCAGTTTTTTATACTTGTGTGTTCCGCAAGCATGGATGACTGACTCAATTGGAGTTGGTCGAGGTTAGCCAATTCAAAACCTTTCACACCAAAAAGGGAGTTAAACGAAATGGGTGCGAATGTCATCGAACTGCTCGGGGATGAAGCAAAGGATTTGCTGGAGCACAAATGTACCACCGTTCCGAAGGAGCAATTGCACCTGCCCGGGCCGGATGTGGTCGATCGGGTTTACGCCGCTTCCGACCGGTCCAATGCGGTTTTGCGCAGTCTGCAAAGCCTCTTCGATCACGGGCGGCTGGCGGGAACCGGCTACCTCTCGATTCTGCCGGTGGATCAGGGCATCGAACATTCCGGTGGAGCGTCCTTTGCGCCCAATCCCATCTATTTCGATCCGGAAAACATCGTGAAGCTGGCCATCGAGGGAGGCTGCAACGCGGTGGCCTCGACGCTGGGCGTGCTGGGCATGGTGGCGCGGAAATATGCGCACAAGATCCCGTTCATCGTCAAGATCAACCACAACGACCTGCTGACCTTCCCCACAATTTACGACCAGACGCTCTACGCCAGTGTCGACCAGGCTTTTGATATGGGCGCGGCCGCGGTAGGCGCCACCATCTACTACGGTTCCCACGAGTCCCGCCGCCAATTGCAGGAAATCTCGGAAGCCTTCGAGCGCGCGCACGAACTGGGGATGTTCACGGTGCTGTGGTGCTATCTGAGAAATTCCGCATTCAAGAAAGACGGGGTCGATTACCACGACGCCGCCGACCTCACCGGCCAGGCCAACCACATGGGCGTCACCATCGAGGCCGACATCGTGAAGCAGAAGCAGCCGAGCAAGAACGGGGGCTTCACTGCGCTCAATTTCGGCAAGACACATCCGTTGGTCTACGAAAAGCTGAGCAGCGACCATCCCATCGACTTGACCCGGTACCAGGTGATCAACTGCTACATGGGGCGCATCGGCCTGCTCAACTCCGGCGGCCCTTCCGGCAAGAACGACCTGCAGCAGGCCGTCAAGACCGCGGTGATCAACAAACGCGCCGGGGGCATCGGCATCATCTCCGGGCGCAAGGCGTTTCAGAAGCCGATGGAGGAAGGTATCGAGCTTCTGAATGCTATTCAGGATGTCTACCTCAGCAAGGAAATCACCGTGGCCTGAGCAAAACAGGCTTTACGACTCCGGGCCAGTCCGCCGCGCTGTGGATTGGCCCTTTTTGCTTTTCCAAGCACCGATCTTTTTTGGCAAACAGGGACTGAAACAGCAGGCAAGACTCCTCCTGAGTGACACGTGAGCTCGCAGGAATCGACGGTAGACACTCAATTTGTGAATGATCCGCGTTAGCAGTCATGTGGCGCAACGTGGCCCAATATTGGGTTGCTTATTCATAGAAATTGTCTAACTTTGTGGAGTAGCGACTTGATATTCAATTTTGAGAAAGGGATTGGAACATGAAATTGCAGCACACCATCAAAGCCCTCATCCGACCGGGAGAACAATCGGGATATGTTGCCGAATGCATGGAGATTCCGGTGGTGACCCAAGGTGCGACCCTTGATGAGGTGACACACAATCTCCAGGAGGCGGTTCAACTCCATCTCGAAGGTGAGGATGTCGCAGAGTTCGG
>CAYQOI010000066.1:0-11600 GCA_964419085.1 uncultured Cytophagia bacterium
AGCCCCCGAGACCGAAACGTACGTTCTTGCGGCTGTCGGTGGACAGGTTGTACCACTGAGTCCACCGGCCGGGAAGCTTGAGCGCGGGACCGCCGCGCAGCGCGCTGGTGGAGAGGTTGCGGCCTTCCCTGCCGAAGCCCATCCAAAAACCCCAGTAGTTTTTGAATTGTCCCCCGCCGTTGATGTTGCCGCCCGCAAAGGTGGTTTCCCCACCGAAATTCCACCCCCACCACTGGTTGAAGTTGAAGTTCAGACTGCGGAAGATCGCGAAGGGGTTGTTCACCCGGTAGCCCAGCCAGCTCCACTGCATCACGCGGTCGGCCTGGCGCAGGAAGCCCAGGTCGTTGATTTCGAATCCCGGCGACCGCCACATCGCGCCCACGTTCATGCGCAGTCTGCTGTTTCCCCCGCGTCCAAGGCTGAGCATGCCGCCGTGGCCCGAAAGCGATGTGCGGGAGGAGTCCACGTGCACGTAATCGGCGTCCGGCCGCTGGAAGTAGCGCTGGGACGCAGTCTGTACCTGGAGAATCGCCTCCCTGTCTCCGCGCACGTGACTGAACGCGGCTTTTGCCTCGAGATAGTAGGTCTTGTCGCGCCACTGGTGGCGAAAATCCATGCCGCCGGAGTAAGCCGCACGGTTCAGGAATCGCAGTTGCGCGTCGGTCAAACGGCGATGGAGGGCGGTCACCATGCCGCCGATGGAGGTGTTGCCGTGATTGTAGTCCTTCTGCAACCGCCCGACGAAATAATTGGTGAGCGGCTCGACGGTCTCCTGCCGGCGCTGGCCCTTGAGATCGATGTGAGCCGATTCCCGTTGGGTTACGGCATCTAAAATCCCGATGGAGAGCCCGCGGCGGGTCTTGCCGGTGAGTTTCAACGCGGTGAGAATCGAGGTGTTTTCCGGCATGTCGGCAAACTCGTCCTCTGCCAGGTCGGGAGTGTGCTGGGGGCGCCGGCCGACGCGGCGGGAGTAGAACAGGCGGTCGTTGGCGAAGCCGCCGTTGCCGCCCATTAAACGAAAATCAAGGATATTCTTCCCCTCGATGAAAAACGGGCGCTTCTCGGGAAAGAAAGTCTCGAACGCAGTGAGGTTCACCTCCGATGGGTCCGCCTCAACCTGACCGAAATCGGGATTCACCGTCAGGTCGAGGGTCAGGTCGCTGGTCACGGCCATCTTGGCGTCCAGGCCCCCGGAGAAATGTGAATTCTGGCCGGTGGCAAACGGATTGCCTTCTTCTCTGGGGAAACGTCGCAGGTCGCTGACGCTGTAAGGCAGCAGTTCCACGCGCCGCGAGGACTTGATGCCCTTGAGGCCGTGCAGTTCCCCAAAGTAACTCACCCAACCGCCCGAGTTTTGGGGGATGTACTGCCAGAGCGAGCGCTCTTCCTTGCGGAATATCTGCCGCATGACCTGGATGCCCCAGACGTGCTCGTCTTTGTTGGCGAAGCGCAACTGGCTGAACGGGATTTTCATCTCCGCGGTCCAGCCCTGGTCGTCCACCGCGACCGCGCCGAACCAAACCGGGTCCCAACTGCTATCCCAGTTGTCGCCGTCGTTGGAAACGTACTCGTCCCCGCGCACGCCCGCGGCGTTGAGGGTAAAAGAAAACGCGGTGCGGTGGTCAAAATAGCTGTCGATGTTGATTTCCACCAGGTCTCCATCGAAGCGGTCCCGCCGGGTGACGCGGCGCACGACCCTGTCGGGTTCGGTGTCGTAAGCGCGGATGCCCACGTAGAGATTGTGTTTGTCGAAGACGATCTTGAACGCGGTCTCCTGGGAAGGCTTGGCACCGTCATCTGGGCGCTGCTGGGTGAATCCGGTAGCCCACTCGGCCTGTTGCCAGGCCTGGTCATCCAACCGGCCATCGATCACCGGCGGCAGCGGTTCGGCAGGTTTGGTTACGTAGATTTTCTTCGCGCCCAGCGGGTGGTCCGTTTGCGTACCGCCAAAGAGCGACGAGGCGACGAAGAGACAAAGAATCGTCGCGAGATGGGTTTTAAACTGCATGATCGACATCCAGGTGAATGAAGATTGGCGAACAGATTGTTTCAGATGGAATGACCGGCCGTGTAATTCTCAAGACGTCAAAAACCAGAAAAGGTTACATGTTGTGCAAGTGGTTTCAGGAGTTAAGACAACATCTGGGGCCAAAAGGTTGTCGCGGTGCGAAAAAAAGCGAAACTTTAGTTGAGAAGGGTTGGGGCGAACTCTGCGATGGCGGAACGCTGAACCTTGAATGCCGTTTATCGTTTAACTATATTGGAACAGAGAGATCAGTGACATTTTTCATAAAGTGTGGAGGGACTGGATGAATGCTTTGAAAACGGCATTCCTGATGGCGCTGCTCACGGTGCTGTTGGTTTTCGTGGGCAACATGATCGGCGGGCCGAACGGCGCGATCTTCGCGTTCATCATCGCGGCCGGGATGAATTTTTTCAGCTACTGGTTCTCCGACAAAATGGTACTGGCCATGTACCGTGCCCAGGAGGTAAGCGAGGCCGAGGCGCCGCAGTTGCATGCGATGGTGCGTAGGCTCTCGCAGCGTGCGCGACTGCCCATGCCCAAAGTCTACCTCATCCCGTCTGACACGCCCAACGCCTTTGCCACCGGGCGAGATCCCGAACACGCAGCCGTGGCTGTGACGCAGGGGATCATGCGCTTGCTGAGCCAGGAGGAGCTGGAAGGTGTGCTCTCCCACGAACTGGCGCACGTCAAACACCGGGACATCCTCATCGGCTCGGTGGCTGCGACCATTGCCGGCGCCATCAACATGTTGTACTACTTCGGTCTGTTTTTTGGGGGTGGCGACGATGAGGACGGCAATCTCATCGTCACGCTGCTGATGATCATCATTGCGCCCATCGCCGCGATGATGATCCAGATGGCTATCTCGCGTTCGCGGGAGTTTGCTGCGGACCGCGGAGGCGCGGAAATCTGCGGTAAGCCGCTGGCGCTGGCCGCAGCGCTGGAAAACCTCGAGCGTGGGGTGGAGGCGATTCCCATGAAAGCCAATCCCGCGTCTGCACACATGTTCATCGTGAATCCGCTGCGGGGTGGGGGCATGGCTTCGCTGTTTTCCACACATCCACCCACCGAAGAGCGGGTGCGGCGTCTGCGCGAGATGGCCGGGCGTTAAGACTGAAGCATTGACCAGAGGGTGCCTGCAGAGTCACCCTCTCTTTTTTATGAGGGCTTATCATGCAAGCCAAGAAACCCAACAAGTTAGACGGGTCATTCAACCAGAAAAAACTGAGCTTCTCGTTCTGGTACATCCTGGTGGCTTTTCTCATCATGTATCTGATCCAGAGCATGATGGTTCAGCAAAATGTAAAACAAATTCCTTACAGCGAATTCAAGCAGCTCCTGAGGAAAGGGCAGATCAAAGAGTGCAAAGTCTCGCCCGATAAGATCGTCGGCGTGATGCTTCAGCCGCCTTCTCGTGCCGCGACCAGGAAAGATGAGGGCAAGAAGGCCGGCGAGCAGATGTTTTCCACCGTGCGCGTGGACGATCCGGACCTGGTCAAGGTCCTGGAGGCACAGAAGGTCAAGTTTGAAGGCCGGGCTGGCGGCGGGTGGTGGCAAAGCCTGTTTTTCTATTGGATTCTGCCCATCGTGGTGCTGGTCCTCATCTGGGGGGTGCTCTCCCGCAGGATGAATCCCCAGAGCGGTTTGATGTCTATTGGGAAAAGCAAAGCCAAGATCTACATGGAAGGCAAAACCAAAGTCACCTTCAAAGATGTGGCTGGGATCGATGAGGCGGTGGAAGAGGTGCAGGAGGTCGTGGAGTATCTCAGAAACCCGGACAAGTTCAAACACCTCGGCGGTCAGATTCCCAAAGGCGTGCTGCTGGTGGGTCCGCCCGGAACGGGCAAGACCCTACTGGCCAAGGCCGTGGCCGGCGAGGCAAGCGTTCCCTTCTTCAGCCTGTCGGGTTCGGATTTTGTGGAGATGTTTGTGGGTGTGGGCGCGGCCCGCGTGCGCGACCTGTTTCAGCAGGCCGCGCAGCACGCGCCGTGCATCGTGTTCATCGATGAGTTGGACGCGCTGGGCAAGGCGCGCGGGATGAATCCGCTGGCCGGGCATGACGAGCGGGAGCAGACGCTGAACCAACTGCTGGTGGAGATGGATGGCTTCGACCCCAATGTCGGAGTCATCATCATGGCCGCGACCAACCGGCCGGAGATTCTGGACCTGGCCCTGCTGCGGCCGGGTCGCTTCGACCGCCAGATCGTGGTGGACCGCCCCGATATCAACGGGCGAGAGGCGATTCTCAAAGTGCACGCCGGCAAGGTCAAGCTGGCCGACTCTGTGGACTTGCGGGTGATCGCGGCACGCACGCCTGGGTTTGTGGGCGCGGACCTGGCCAACGTGATCAATGAAGCCGCGCTCCTGGCCGCGCGTACCGGAAAGAAGGAGGTGACCCTGGAGGACCTGGAGGAGGCCATCGACCGTGTGGTCGCCGGGTTGGAGAAGAAGAGCCGTGTGCTGAATAAGAAGGAAAAGGAGATCGTGGCGTACCATGAGGCCGGACACGCCATCGTCGCCGGAAGCCTGACGGATGTGGATCCGGTGCACCGCGTTTCCATCATCCCGCGCGGGGTGACGGCGTTGGGGTACACCCTGCAACTGCCCACCGAAGACCGCTATCTCATGACCAAGACGGAATTGCTGCACCGGCTGCAAGTTTTGCTGGGCGGCCGGGTCGCGGAGGAGGTGGTGTTCAAAGAGGTCTCCACCGGTGCGCAAAACGATTTGGAGCGCGCCACCGCGATCGCGCGCAGCATGGTGACCGAATACGGCATGAGCGAAAAGCTGGGCCCGCTTTCTTATGCCAAGGAGAAGCGACCGATGTTTTTGGGGGCCAATCTGGACGGCGGCAACACATACAGCGAGAAGGTTTCCGCGGAGATCGACCTGGAGGTTCGGCAGATCGTCGAGGACGCCTACAAAAAGGTGAAGGCGTTGCTGCTGGCCAAACGGGACAAGCTGGAGGCGTTGACCCAGATGCTGCGGGAAAAAGAGGTGGTGGAGGGCGAGGAGTTGGCGCGACTGCTCGCAGAGGAGGACAAGCCGCGGTTTCCCAGAAAAAAGAAGACCGCAGTGAACGTCAATTGACACAGAAGCTGCGATTAAAAGTTTGAAATTTACTTGCTAAATTGCACCGAAATGGTGATATTGCTTCTGGGATGAGGTGGCGGTCTGAATGTGCGGAGCCGCCTGGCTTTTCGGCCGCTCGTCGGCGCCTGCCCGATTCTTGCGCGGGCCAAAACGCGGTCTGTCCACGGGATGACTTCATAACGGCTCGTTCGTTTCCTTAGAAATCTGAAATTGAGGAGGACTTGCATGACGCAGAAAGACAGGGATTATGTTTTAAAGACGGCCGAAGAAAACAACGTCAAATTCATTCGGCTGTGGTTCACCGACATCCTGGGGTTTTTGAAGAGCTTTTCCATCACGTTCAGAGAGTTGGAAGCCGCGCTGGATGAAGGGGCGGGCTTCGACGGCTCCTCCATCGAAGGGTTCGTGCGCATCGACGAGAGCGACATGATCGCGATGCCGGACCCCCGGACGTTCCAGATTCTGCCGTGGCGGCACGACAGCGAAAGCGCGGTGGCGCGCATGTTCTGCGACATCTACACTCCCGAAGGCGAGCCATACGAAGGTGACCCGCGACGGGTTTTGCAGCGCAATCTTGAACGGGCCAGCGCCCTGGGATACACGTTTTATGTCGGCCCGGAGTTGGAGTACTTCTATTTCAAACGGGCCAAGGGCAAACCCGAAACGCTGGACAACGGCGGCTACTTCGACCTGACCCCGCTGGATGTGGCCAGCGATTTTCGCAAGCAGACCGTCACCGCGCTGGAAGCTTTGGGCGTCGCAGTGGAGACCAGCCACCACGAAGTGGGTCCCAGCCAGCATGAAATCGACCTCCGCTTCACCGATGCGCTGACCATGGCCGACAATGCCATGACCTACCGTCTGGTGGTCAAAGAGGTGGCGTTGCGCAACGACATTTACGCCACCTTTATGCCCAAACCGCTGTTCGGTGAAAACGGCAGTGGCATGCACACCCACATGTCTCTGTTCAAGGGCGAGCGCAATGCGTTTTTCGATGCCAACGACGAACATCATCTTTCCGACGTGGCCAGAAAATTCATCGCCGGGTTGATCAGGCATGCACCGGAATTTACGCTGGTTACCAACCAGTGGGTCAATTCGTACAAACGCCTGGTGCCGGGCTACGAAGCGCCGGTCTACACCACGTGGGCGGTACGCAACCGCTCGGACATGATCCGGGTTCCGGCCTACAAGTTGGGAAAAGAGAATGCCACGCGCATCGAGCTACGGTCTCCGGACCCCGCGTGCAATCCCTATCTCGCGTTTAGCGTCATGCTGGCTGCCGGGCTGGAAGGCATCGAGAAAGACTATCCGCCGGTGCCGCCGGTGGAGCGCAACGTTTACCAGTTGAGCGAAGAAGAACGCCGAGAGCTGAACATCGGAACCCTTCCCGAAGATCTCTACGAGGCCATCAAGACGATGGAATCCAGCGAGTTGGTGAAAAAGGCGCTCGGCGAATATGTGTTTGAAACGCTGTTGGAAAACAAGAGATTGGAATGGGCCGAGTACCGGGCCCAGGTGACCGAGTGGGAGAGAGACAAGTACCTGGCGATTCTGTGACAAACTGTGGCGTATGGCGGCCGCGGCCATCCACTGTCTGCGGGTGAACGCGCAATGAAGCTGGGAACAATTCATTACATCGACTGCGCGCATTTTTTGCCCGGGCACCCGAAGTGCGGGCAGATGCATGGCCACACCTACAAAGTGGAAGTCGTCGTCGAGGGGGAAAACAAAGACGGCATGGTGATCGACTTCGCGGACATGAAACGCGCGGTTGAGACCATTTTGCAGGAATACGACCACAAATCGCTCAATGATTATCTGGACTATCCTTCGGTGGAGAATATCTGCGAGCTGCTCCAGACGCGTCTCAAGGAAACGCTCAGCTTTCCCTTCACCGTGCGGGTGTGGGAGGGTGACGGGAAATGGGCCGAGCTTTAAGGCTTTAAGCGCTGTGCAAGACGGTTGGTCAAGCTGAACAAAAGCACTCGATTTGCTCTTTACGCCATCGTCGAGCTGAGTTCTCGGCCGGAAGGCGTGGTCTCGGCAAAGGAGATCGCGGAGAAGTATGGCATCTCCGAACACCATGTGGCGAAGGTGCTGCAGCAGTTGGTGCGCCAGCGCCTGATTCGCAGCGTCCGGGGCCTGCGCGGCGGCTTCCAGATCGCCAAGGATCCCAAAGAGATCACGATGATGGATGTGGTGGAGATTTTCGAGCCCCCCACTCCGCCAACCAGTTGTCTGCTCCTGGATTTCGGCCAGAGCTGCGAGTTGCAGGTCACTTGCCGGATCCGCGAAGTGTTGAATGAAATCCAGGAGCAGGCGCTCTACACCCTGCAGTCGGTTTCCATCGCTACGCTCATCGGCCCGAAAAAAATTTCCTAGTCCGACATTTCTTTGTTGACATAAACGTCTGACTGGCTTATATTCGTAAATTCAGTAAAAGCGTACCGAAATACGTTAATCTGCAGGAGGGAATGATGTCCACGACCTTGAACCCTACCGAATATTACCGCCTTCCGTGGAGTCTGACGGACAACGCCATCTGTTGGTTGGAACCCACCTGGAAATGCAACATCTACTGCGAAGGCTGCTACCGTATCAACGATCCGCGCGGACACAAATCGCTGGAGCAAATCAAAGAGGAGCTGGACGTGTTCCTGAAATTCCGCCGGACCGACGGTGTGTCCATCGCGGGAGGAGACCCGCTCATCCACCCCGAAATCGTTGAAGTGGTGCGGCTCATCGCCGAGAAGGGGCTCAAACCGATTCTCAATACCAACGGCGTTGCCCTGACCAAAGAGCTGCTACGGGAGCTCAAGGCGGCCGGTGCGCGCGGCTTCACGTTTCACGTGGATAGCAAACAGCGGAGGCCTCACTGGAAGGGCAAAAGCGAGTTGGAGCTTTGCGAGGTGCGGGAACATTTTGCCACGATGGTGCACGAGGTGGGAGGGCTCTCCTGCGCATTCAATTCCACAGTCTACGACGACACCTTGCCGTATGTGCCCGACCTGGTGGCATGGGCTCAGAAGCATATCGACAAGGTGCAGGTGATGGTGTTCATCGCCTACCGCGCCGCGGAACTCGACGGCCGCTTCGACTACTACTCCGCGGGCGAAAAAATCGCACTGGACAAAGTCCCGTATACGACCGCCGGGGACCGCAGGGTAGATATTCAATCCATGGACATTTACGATGTCATCAAAGCGCGTTTCCCGGACTTCGACAGTGCGGCCTATCTGAACGGCACCCACAAGCCGGATTCGTTTAAGTGGCTCCTCAGCGGCCGGATTGGGACCAAGGAGAAGATCTACGGTTATGTGGGGCCGCGCTTCATGGAATTGGCCCAGACTTTTCACCACCTGCGCCACGGGCACTATCTCGCTTACACCGATCCCAAGGTTCACCGCCGTGGGAAAGCCATGCTGCTGACGTCGCCGCTGGATGCCCGAGTCAAGCGGATCGCGGCAAACTATCTGCGTGCTGCCTTGACCCGCCCGGTGCGTCTGTTCAAGCGGCTGCACTACCAATCGATCATGATCATTCAGCCCATCGATATTTTGGAGGACGGCACGCAAAACATGTGCGACGGCTGCCCGGACATGACCGTTCTGGATGGCAAACTCGTCTGGTCCTGCCGGATCGAGGAACCGCTGCAGTATGGCAATTTCGTTACCACGGTTCCCAAAAAGCGCTCCGATGTGAGTGCAACCGAAGCGTGAATAAATCTTAACGTCCCAGAATCTGCTTGATTTTTGGAGGCAGAACGCCTATCTTTTGCGCTCAGAGCGCGCTCTAAGCCGCCGCGGTGTTGGTTTGGGGGTAGCCGCGGCGGCGAGCATTTCTGCAGTGTGACAGCAATTTCTAATACCGACGCTGTTTTCTTCTGTTCGCTCAGTTTGCGCGTATATTGTGCAGCAAGGATGTGCCATGCGGCATGTCATCTCGTTCCAAAACAAAACTAAGGATGTGTGACAGGACAAAGGGATAGGTATGGAGCATTTTCATTCTGAAGCGTTTCGGGAACTGGAAAAACACGGCATCAAGAATGTCAACAACGTTTACTGGAATCTTTCCACCGCCGCGCTCTACGAGTACGCGGTGCTACGAAACGAAGGGCATATCTCCCACCTCGGGCCTCTGGTGGTGCGGACCGGGCACCACACGGGCAGGTCGCCCAACGACAAATTCGTGGTACGAGAACCGTCTTGTGAGGAGCATGTGTGGTGGGGGAAGATCAACCAGCCTTTTGCACCCGAGAATTTTCGCAACCTGCACCACAGACTGCTGGCTTACCTGCAGGGCAAAGATATCTTCATTCAGGACTGCTACGCCGGGGCCGACCCAAGGTACCGCATCTTGGTTCGGGTGATTACCGAAAGCGCGTGGCACAGCATCTTTGCCAGAAATCTTTTCATCCAGGTGCCGCACGAGGATCTGGATAAATTCGAGCCGGATTTTACCATCATCAACACCCCGCGTTTTCACGCCATCCCCGAGCTTGACGGCACCAACTCCGAGGTTTTCATCATCATCAACTTCGCTGAGAAGCTGATTCTCATCGGTGGCACCAGCTACGCCGGCGAAATCAAGAAATCGATTTTTACGATCATGAATTACCTTCTTCCCATAGGCGCAAATGACCGCCACGAAAAGGTGCTGTCCATGCATTGCTCCGCAAATGTCGGGGACAAAGACGACGTGGCGCTGTTTTTCGGTCTGTCGGGAACCGGGAAGACCACACTGTCGGCGGACCCGAATCGCGGGCTCATCGGGGACGATGAGCACGGTTGGAGCGATTCAGGTGTGTTCAATATCGAGGGCGGCTGCTATGCCAAGGTTATCCGGCTTTCCAAGGAGGCCGAGCCTGACATCTATGAATGTACCCGAAAGTTCGGCACCATCCTGGAAAACGTGACGTTCGACAACTACACCCGTCGTCTCGACCTGGATGACGCATCGCTCACCGAGAACACCCGCGCCGCCTATCCCATTTCGTATATTCGCAACGCCGTGATTCCCGGCATGGCGGGTCACCCAAAGAACATCCTCATGCTGACCGCGGACGCGTTCGGCGTCATGCCGCCCATCGCGAAATTGACGCAAGAACAAGCCATGTACCATTTCCTCTCCGGTTACACCGCCAAAGTGGCGGGCACCGAAAAGGGCTTGGGGGACGAGCCGCAGGCGACGTTCAGCACTTGTTTTGGCGCGCCCTTTTTGCCGCTACACCCGTCGGTGTACGCCAAGCTGTTGGGCGAAAAAATGGCCAAACACAAGGTGGATTGCTGGCTGGTGAATACCGGCTGGAGCGGTGGCCCCTACGGCGTGGGTAGTCGGATGAAGATCGCCTACACCCGCGCGATGGTCGCGGCCGCGCTGGATGGGTCGCTGGCAAGTGTCCCCACCGAAGAGGATCCGGTCTTCGGGGTGCACATCCCCACTTCCTGTCCCAACGTGCCCGGCGAAGTGCTCAAGCCGCGCAACACATGGAAAGACAAGGCTGCCTACGACGAATACGCGAAAAAGCTCGCCGGAATGTTCAAGAAGAATTTCAAGGAGTACGCGGACCAGGTTTCCGAGGCGGTGAGGAAGGCCGGGCCCCGGTAGGCCCGGGACCTTAGCACCAGGGCTGTTCCAACCTGGTCAAAACCAGCCTTTTTTCGATCGTCGGGAGCGACCGCCGAGTCCGAGGACCCCGAGGAGGCCGCGAGTGAGTTCCCGGGCCACCGTCCTGCCGATCTGCCTGACCAGCGGACTGTCCACAAACGTTTCCAACGAGCCCTTTGCCGGGCGTGCAGTTTTCCCGCCGGAACGGCCACCCCCTTTCGGTTGTGTCGCCTGCTGGCGGAATTCCTCTATTTTTGCGTTCAGCAATTCGTAGGCGCTTTCGCGGTCGATGGCCCGGTTATACTTCGGCGCGAGCGACGACGAGACCAGACACGCGTCGAGTTCTTGGGGCGTGAGAATCCCCATGCGGGAGCGCGGGGCCCGCAACAGCGTCGCGGCCAGCGGGGTGGGGATGCCTTTTTCGTTTAGCGCGGTAACCGCCGCCTCACCGATCCCCAGGTTGGTGAGCAGCTCTGCGGTGTCGTAAAACGGCGAGATGGGATAATTCTCGGCGGCCAACTTCAGCGCCTTTCGGTCCTTTGCGGTGAATGCGCGCAAAGCGTGCTGCACCTTCAATCCCAATTGGCTCAGGATCGCGTCCGGGATGTCGGTGGGATTTTGGGTACAGAAGAAAATCCCCACGCCCTTCGAGCGGACCAGCTTCACGATGGTTTCGATTTGACTCAGAAGCGCGTCGGAAGCTTTTTCGAAGATCAAATGCGCTTCGTCGAAGAAGATCGCGAGCCTGGGCTTATCGAGATCGCCCGCCTCCGGGAACGTGGAGTAGATCTCCGCCAGGAGGGAGAGCATAAAAGTCGAAAACAGCTTGGGACGGTCCTGGATGTCGGCCAGTCTCAGAATGGAAATGACG
>CAYQOI010000067.1:0-11404 GCA_964419085.1 uncultured Cytophagia bacterium
GTGTGGGAGGTGGGTACTGGCTCGACACAAAGATACATACGACGCCCTTGTTTTTGATTCTGGGATTGTTGCTGGGCGCGACCTCCGGGTTCATAACCATCTACCGCGAGGTTTATCCGCAAAAGAGGGTCGATGACGAGGGTGAGTGAGAATCTGAAGTTTCTTTTGAATATTACCGGGGGCACGCTGATCTTGCTCTCGGTGGTCTTGGGTGTGGTTGGCTATTTCGGTACCCCTGAATTGGTTTGGGGGATTTTTTTTGGCTATTTGGTCGCGCTGGCGAATATCTTGTTCGCTTTTTTTTCCATAAAGTGGGCGTTTCGGAAGTCCAACAAGGCGTTTTTCGCGGTGGTGGTTGGCGGCATGGGGGTGCGGTTTGTGGTTTTCGTGCTCGCCCTTTTTTTTGTGTGGAAATTTACCCACATGCCGTTTGTGGGCTTCGTGGGTTCGATGGTGGGTTTTTATTTGACCCTGCAGGTTTTTGAGATCAAGTTTATTCAGAGGGAACTAAACAATAGAAAGGCTACAGCCGTCGCATGATTCTGCTGAGTAAGGTCCTGCTGTATCTGCTGAGCGGAGGGCAGTCTGGAGGCGAAGGTGAAGGGCACGAAGAGCTGGGTGCCGATTTCATCCTTCACCACATCACCGATGAGGTGCTGGTCAAGCTGCAGGTGTTGGGCGTTGACATCTCCATCACCAAGCATGTGGTCATGATGTGGATCGCGTCCGGGATTCTGATCGTTGTGCTCTCGGTGCTCTTCCGCAAGCCGAAGCTGGTGCCCACCGGGCTGGCGAACTTCTTCGAATTTCTGGTGACTTATCTGGAGGAGGAAGTGATGCGGCCGTATTTGGGCAGTCACAGCCGGCGGTACGCGCCGTACCTGCTCACCGCGTTTTTCTTCATCTTGCTCTGCAATCTGCTCGGGTTGGTTCCTTCCGGGGCGACCGCGACCGGTGATATCAGCGTGACCGCGGCTCTGGCGTTTTTGACCTTCATGATGGTGCAAATCGCCGGCATCCGCGAGCACGGTTTTATCGGCTACAGCAAGGGATTGATCCCACCGGGCTTGCCGTTTCTGCTGCTGTTTATCATGGTGCCTGTGGAGATCATCAGTCTGTTTACCAAGCATTTTGCGTTGGCCATTCGTTTGTTTGCCAACATGATCGCCGGGCATGTCGTCATCTTCGCCTTACTGCTCATCGTGTTTACGTTCAAAAGCTGGGCGGTCGGCGTGGTGACCCTGGGCGGCATTCTGTTCGTCAGTTTGTTGGAGGTGCTGATCGCGTTGATTCAGGCATATATCTTTACGATTCTGTCATCGGTTTTTATCGGGATGGCGGTTCATCAGGAACACTAAACACTCACATGTTTCATTAGCTTAAGAAGGAGGTTTCATGACTGATTTAGCAATGGCATTTCTGGCCGCAGGTTTTGGCGCAGCCGTGTCTGTCATCGGGGGCGCCTTTGGAATCAGCAAGTTGGCGAGTGCAGCGATGGAAGGGATTGCCAGACAGCCTGAAGCGGCGGGAGACATTCGTGGCGCCATGATTATCACCGCGGCCATGATCGAAGGTGTTGCGCTGCTGGCTTTGGTTATCTGCTTCTTGCTCAGCTTCAAATAAAAAGGTGAACCGTTTATGAATCTACTCACTCCAGAACCAGGTACGCTTTTTTGGACCGCGGCGACCTTTATTTTGCTGCTGTTTGTGCTGAAAAAGATGGCCTGGGGGCCGGTTCTCCAGGCGCTTGCGGAGCGCGAGAAGCGAATCAAAGAGGCGCTGGAGAAAGCCGACGCCGCGCAGCGCGAAAGCGAACAGGCGATGGCGAAGAATCAGGAAATTCTGGACGCGGCCAAACGGGAAGCCCAGGAGCTGCTGGTTAAAAGTCGGAAGACAGCCGAGGCGACAAAAGAGGAGATTATTCAGAAAGCACAGGCAGAAGCCGCCAACATGTTGGAGAAGGCCAAACGCGAGATCAGCCTGGAGCGGGAAAAGGCTGTGGAAGAGATCCGCAACCAGGCGGCGGAGCTTTCTGTGATGATCGCCTCGAAATTGATCGGCAAGACCTTGTCCCAAGAGGACCACAAAGCCATCATCGACAAGTCCATCAAGAACATGCTGGAGGCCAATTGAAGGACATCGTGCTTGCCCGTCGTTACGCCCGGGCGTTGTTGGACATCGCTGTGGAACGGGATATCCTGGGGAAGATTCACCAGGAAGTGACTTTCTTCCGGGAGACGCTGGAGAAAAACCACGACCTGCGTCTTTTCCTCTATTCGCAGGAGGTCAGCAGCAAAGAAAAAAAGGCGGCGATGGAGCGGCTTTTGCAAGATCGCGTCTCCAATGTCTTTTTCAATTTCATCCTGGTCTTGCTTCGCAAGAATCGGCAACGGCTTTTTCCGATCATTGCGCAGGAGTTTTCGGCCCTGGTGGACCGGCGCAATAAAAGACTGCGGGCGGTTTCTACCACCGCCCTGCCTCTGGACGCGTCTACTGCCGCCCAGTTGAAGTCGGTCCTCGACAAGATGTTCGATGCCGACGTGACCATCGAGAATCGTGTGGAGCCGTCTATTCTCGGCGGGCTCATCGTCAACGTCGAGGGGCGCGTGCTCGATGGCAGTTTGCGCAGCCAGTTGAGCCGGTTGAAGCAGCGATTGACGGAGCGGGTCAATTCAATGAAAAATTAGGCGACGATGTGACAAAACAGCCTTGAAGAAATTACACCTATCGTGGAGGTAGACAAGTAGGATGGAAATACGTCCTGATGAGATTACATCGATCATAAAGAAGCAAATCGAGAGCTTCGAGACCACTGTCGAGCTGGAAGAGGTGGGGGAAGTTGTCCAGGTCGGCGACGGGATCGCGCGGGTTTATGGCCTGGAAAAAGTGATGGCCGGCGAGTTGGTGAGCTTCCCCGGAGACCTCTACGGCATGGCGCTCAACCTGGAAGAAGACAATGTCGGTTGCGTGCTGTTTGGTGAAGACACCCACGTCAAAGAGGGGGACACCGCCAAGCGCACCGGCCGGATTATGCAAGTTCCGGTAGGCGAAGCCATGCTGGGTCGGGTCATCAGTCCGCTGGGACAGCCCATCGACGGAAAAGGGCCCATCAAGACCGAAGAGTTTCAGCCCATCGAAAAGAAGGCCCTGGGTGTGGTGCAGCGGCAGCCGGTGAAGGAGCCTCTGCAGACCGGCCTGAAAGCCATCGACTCCATGATTCCTATCGGGCGGGGGCAGCGCGAGCTGATCATCGGAGACCGGCAGACCGGAAAAACCGCCGTGGTGCTCGACACGATCATCAACCAGAAAGACACCGATGTGTTTTGCATCTATGTGGCCATCGGGCAAAAGGCTTCCAGCGTGGCCAAGGTGGTGAAAACGCTCGAAGATCACGGCGCCATGGATTATACCGTGGTGATTTCGGCTGCGGCCAGCGAGGCTGCGCCGTTGCAGTACATCGCGCCGTACAGCGGCTGTGCGCTGGGCGAATATTTCCGGGATCGCGGCCAACACGCTCTCGTCATCTATGACGACCTGTCCAAGCATGCCTGGGCTTACCGCCAGTTATCGCTGCTGCTGCGCCGTCCTCCTGGCCGCGAGGCGTACCCGGGCGATGTGTTCTACCTCCACTCCAGATTGCTGGAACGGGCCGCAAAGCTCAACGACGAGTTGGGAGGCGGGTCGCTCACCGCGTTGCCCATCATCGAAACGCAGGCCGGCGACGTGTCCGCCTACATCCCCACCAACGTCATTTCCATTACCGACGGCCAGATCTACCTGGAATCGGATCTGTTTTATGCCGGCATCCGGCCCGCGATCAACGTGGGACTCTCGGTGTCGCGCGTGGGCGGCAACGCGCAGATCAAGGCGATGAAGCAGGTGGCCGGTAGATTGCGGCTGGACCTGGCGCAATTCCGCGACCTGGAGGCGTTTGCCAAGTTCGGTTCGGATCTGGACAAAGCGACCCTCGCCCAGATCACCCGGGGCCAGCGCATGGTGGAGATTTTGAAGCAGGATCAGTACTCGCCTCTGCCGGTGGAAAAGCAGATCGCGATCATCTTCCTGGGGGTCAACGGCTTCCTCGATCCCGTTCCCGTCGACAAAATCGCTCAAGTGGAACAGAATTTCTATCAGTTTCTGGAATCGAACTATCCAGAGGTGCTGAAGACCATCGCCGAGCAAAAGCAGATCGACGATGAGTTGCGGGAGAAGATGATGGCCGTGTGCGAGGAATTCATGAAATCTGTAGTGGTGGAGGAATAGTGGCAACGCTTCGCGACATCAGGCGGCGCATCGCCAGCGTCAAGAGCACACAGCAGATCACCAAGGCGATGAAAATGGTCGCAGCCGCGAAATTGCGCCGTGCGCAGGAGCAACTCGTGAACTCGCGACCGTACGCCTACCGCCTCAATCAGATGCTCGCACATGTGGCGGCCCGGGAAGACCGCGGCATGCACCCGCTTCTGGAGGAACGTGAGCCGCGAACGGTCTGCTACATCGTGGTCGCGGCCGACCGCGGGTTGTGCGGCAGCTTCAACGCCAACGTGCTGCGCAAGTCGAAGGGTGAAATCGATGGCCATGAGGCTGAGACGACCCTGAAGGTTGTGGCCGTGGGCCGGAAGTCGCACGAGTTCTATTCCAGGCGCGGCTATCCCGTGGTGAAAAGCTTTACCGGTTTTTTTAATCGTATGCACTACCAGCACGCGCTGGACATTGCACGTTTCGTGCGCGAAATGTATGAGCAGCGGGAGTGCGACCGCGTTTTTGTGGTTTACAACCAGTTCAAATCTGCCGCGGTGCAGCGGGTGGCGGTGGAGCAACTCTTGCCCATTGAGCCCGAAGAGCCGGAAGTGGACAAGTATCTCCCTGCGGAGTATCTGTTTGAACCTTCTGTGCAACAGATTCTAAACCTGCTCTGCCCCAGGAATCTCGACACCCAGGTCTGGCGGGTGTTGCTGGAGTCGTATGCGGCAGAGCAAGGTGCGCGTATGGTGGCGATGGAATCAGCCACCGACAACGCGCAGGAAATGATTCACGATTTGACGCTCTATTACAACAAGGTGCGTCAGTCTGCGATCACCAAGGAAATCCTGGAGATCGTGGCCGGCGCCGAAGCCCTGAAAGGCTGAGCTATTGGAAAGCGTTTCGAGTTTAAAAAACAGGAAAGTAGAGGTTATGAACGAAGGGAAGATTTCGCAGATTATCGGTGCGGTGGTGGATGTCCATTTTGAAGATGGCGAATTGCCGGAGCTTTTGACCGCGTTGGAGATTCCCAAGGAAAATGGGCAACGCATCGTGCTGGAGGTCCAGCAACACCTGGGTGACCATACCGTACGTTGTGTGGCGATGGACTCCACCGATGGCCTGGTCCGCGGATTGCCGGTGAAAAACACCGGAAAGCCCATCATGGTGCCGGTGGGTCCGGGGACGCTGGGCCGGTTGATGAACATCACCGGTGATCCCATCGACGAATTGGGCCCCATCGAAGCAGACCTGCGATATCCCATTCACCGGGAGCCGCCCAGATTTCAGGACCTGGACACCAGTTCCGCGATGTTGGAGACCGGCATCAAGGTGATCGACCTGCTGGAACCGTACTCCCGCGGCGGCAAGACCGGCCTCTTCGGCGGCGCGGGCGTGGGCAAAACGGTCTTGATCATGGAGCTCATCCGGAATATCGCCACCGAGCACGGTGGCTACTCGGTCTTTGGCGGCGTGGGAGAGCGCACCCGTGAGGGCAACGACCTCTGGCTGGAGATGAAAGAATCGGGCGTGTTGGAAAAAACATGTCTTGTTTTCGGGCAGATGAATGAGCTCCCCGGCGCGCGCCAGCGTGTGGCCCTTACCGCTCTGACCGCGGCGGAGTACTTCCGCGACGAGGCCGGAAAGGATGTGCTCCTGTTCATCGACAACATCTTTCGTTTTACCCAGGCGGGTTCTGAGGTCTCCGCGCTCCTGGGCCGTATGCCGTCGGCGGTGGGCTACCAACCGACGCTTTCCACCGAAATGGGGGAGCTGCAGGAGCGGATCACCTCCACCAACAAAGGTTCCATCACCTCGGTACAGGCCATTTACGTGCCGGCAGACGACCTGACCGACCCGGCGCCGGCGACCACGTTTTCGCATCTGGACGCCACCACGGTGCTCTCGCGCCAGATCGCGGAGCTGGGCATCTATCCGGCCGTCGACCCGCTGGACTCGACCTCGCGGATTCTGGACCCCCGCGTCGTGGGAGAGGAGCACTATCGTGTCGCCCGCGCGGTGCAGCAGATCCTGCAAAAATACAAAGACTTGCAGGATATCATCGCGATTCTGGGAATGGAAGAGCTTTCCGATGAGGACAAAATCACGGTGAACCGGGCTCGGAGAATCCAGCGCTTCCTGTCGCAGCCGTTTTTTGTGGCCGAGGCCTTTACCGGGACTCCGGGTAAGTATGTACCGCTGGAGGAAACCATCCGCGGGTTCAAGGGCATCGTGGATGGCGAGTACGATGACCTTCCCGAGCAGGCCTTCTACATGGTGGGAACCATCGACGAGGCGGTGGCGAACGCCGAACGCATGGCGAAAGAATAGCTCAGCGGCAAAAGCGATGATTCCAGAGAAAATCAAATTCGAAATCCTGACCCCCACGCGCAAGCTTTTTTCGTCGGAAGTCACCGCGGTGCGCGTTCCCGGCGCCGGGGGGTATTTCGGCGTCTACCCGGGTCACACACCCTTTGTAGCCACGCTGCAGACCGGCGAAGTGAAAGTGCAGATCGACGACCAGTACCGGTATTTTGCAACCAATGGCGGATTCATCGAAGTGCTGCCGGATTCTGTTTCCATCATGGCGGATGCGGCCGAGGCCGCCGAGAGCATCGACCTGAAACGGGCCGAGGAGGCCAGAGCACGCGCGTTGAAACGCATCAAAGAGGGGCGCAAGGCCTGGGATGTGCCGCGGGCTCAGGCCGCACTGGCACGCGCGATGAACCGCATCCAGGTCGCCGCCAAGCTCTAAACCCTGCGGGGCCATCCTCTCCCCGCAGGTTCTCTGCCGCTTCTTTCAGCCTCGCCCCGAGGCAACATTTTCTGACAAAATCGCCAGCCAGCCGTTAAGAAATCCACAGATCCGACGATTACTAAATGACTCCGTAACTCAAAGCCACACAACGGCTTTGAGTTCGCATTTCAGGGCGGATTTTTTAACAAAAAACGGCGGTTTATGGAAAAACGGAGTAGCAACCTTCGACGCCTGGCACGTCACACAACCCGGATCGTCGCCGGATTTCTCACCCTGTTCTCCACACTCTCTACCGTCTGGCCGCAAAGCCTTCCCTCGGGGGAGAGACGCGGCGAGTTCGCGGAAAAGGTCGCGGCCTATGTGGACGGCGAAGTCCGCCCCTTCCTGCACGAAATGGCGGTGCGGGAACAATACCTCTCGCAGCTGGTGGAGAATATCACCCGCGAGCTCGAAGAACGGGGAGTCGACGCGATTCGCAACGACGAACTGGGTGTACGGAAACTGGCGCCGAACACGGAGAGGTTGGTTGTGCGCTACACGGCCGAATTGCGCCGCGTCGTGGCCGTTCTTGCCGAAATCGATTCGCTGGAACAAGTTTTGCGAAAACATAAGACTCCGACTTTGCTGCGAAATCTGAGTGGGCTGCGCAGCAGAACCGAAGCGCTTCTGAATGCCACTTCCCCAGAGGATGTGGGCCGACCAGCGAACCTGGCGCGAGCCTATCGCGCCGAAATCGATTCGGTGCTCACACTCTACCGACGTTTGGAGGCGTTGCGCGACCGAGTGGGAGCGAAGCGGCCGGAGATTGAGCAGGCGATTCAGGCCAGGGAGGATTCGCTGGCCAACTTGCTAAAACTCCCCGCGGACGCACCTTCGCAGCCGGTGGAGGAAAACTACCTCGCCGAAGTCCAGCGGGTTATCGAGGTGCTCCAGCACCTGGACCGTCTGCAGGAGGTCGCGCCTGATGTGGAGACCGCGTTGCAAGTGGAGGAGGTGCGCCGGAGGCTGTTGCACGCTGTCGATGCGCGCCTTCTCGCCGTCCTGGGATACGACGCGCATCCCGGGAACACGCGGCGGACTGTGGCGGAGGTGCTCGCGGAGTGGAAACGGGCCTACTATGCCGACTATTCGGTACATCTCGCCCGCGCGCAACTGATGTACACCTCTCTTCTGAAACAGGGAACCGCGGATGAGCGCACCCGCATGTTGAAACGCGCGCTGCAAGATGCCCTGGGCAACTACCGTCTCGGCAATTACGCCCTGGCCCAACGACAGTTCACCGCGATCTTGACCGATTATTCCGGCTACGGTTACAAACTCGGAGCGGTCTATTTTTATCGCGGCGAATGCTTTTACGCTCGGTCGCTGTACGATCATGCCTGGCGGGATTACGAGACGATCGCGAAGCGCTTTCCAGCCTCTCAGTATCTCGGCGAAGCGTTGTTCCGCCTTCTGCGACTCAGCGACAAAATGGGCAAAACGGAGGAGTTCGACGCCGCCTATCGGCGGTTTCAGTCGGAGGCTTCCAGATTCGAGGCCGGCGTGCGGAACAAAGGACACTACCTTGCGGGCTATGTTTTCTTTCAACGCGGAAAGCTGAGCGAGGCAGAGGCCGCGCTGTCTCGAGTGGACAAAGCCTCGCGTTACGCCGAGCGCGCCCGTTTTCTCCTGGCATCGGTTCTTGCCGGTCAGCGGCGATTTCCGGAAGCCATCCAGATCTTCGGGCGGTTCGCCGGCAAGGGCAGCCATCCCTGGACCAGCGGCGTGGACACCTTCCTTCGCAACGCTGCGCGACTGCGCCTGGGGTACATTTACTATGAACAAGGTGAGTATGACCGCGCCCGAGAAGCTTTCACCAGCGTCTCCCCTGGATTCGAAAAATACGATCAGAGCCTGCTTGGTGCGGCCTGGGCATCCTATCAGTTGCAAGACTACCGGCAGGCGGTGGGTCTGGTTGACCGGCTGATCGCGACAAATCCCACCTCCCCCGGGCTGTACGAAGCGCTGGTGCTCGCGGCGGAATGCCAGCGCTCGCTGGGAAACACGGATGAGGCCCTCGCGAACCTGCGCTACGTGACCAATGCGCAGGACGTGCTGAACTACACAAATGAATACAACCGGGAGCGTCGCAAGCTCCTGGACCTGCTCGGCGAGGTGAAGCGGATCCAGAAACAGGCTGTTGAGCGCCAGGACAGCCATGCTTTTGAGCTGGGGAACGCGATTCGGGCCCATCTGCAGGACGCCCTGGCTTCGTTGCACTACCGCAGCCGCTTGGGTAGCGTGGCGCTGCGAGAGTTGAAAAAAGAGCGCACCCACCTGTTTGAGCTGTTTGACCAGTTGGCCAGCCTCAGCGCAGAGGCCGATTCCGCCGGCGTCGAAGAGGTGGCTGAACGCGCCGCGCGGCAGGAGCAACGTTTGCTGCAGGTGCTGGAACTTTATGGCAATCCCAAACGGGCCACGACCTTTTTCGGCGACTATGCGCTGGCGGGCAAGGAAGGGTTTTCCAGATATGAAAACGACCTGCGGGCCAGGCTGGCGCAGGAACTGAAAAACGAACGTACGCTCCTCCGCGCGAGGCTCGTGGAAGTTCGGCGGCTGCGTGAACAGCATGCCGGTGCGGCGGTGGACCTCGACCTCGTGGAGAACGCGTTTCGACATCTGGAGGAACGGTCCGGTCAACTGGCCGCGTGGTTGGCTGAGCACCCGGCCGAAGGCCTGCAGACCGACTACCAGCGCTGGGCCAGCGTGGCGGGTTACAGCATGAGCGACATCACTTACGCCCTGTTGCAGGAAAGAAGTGACGAGATCGGTGGCTTGGCCCGAAATCTCGTGGCCATCAATCAGGTCATGGAGGGCCGCGCCGAGATTCTCCAGCAGAGGTTGTCCGATTTTGACGAACAGATCCGGCGGTTGGAGCAACGGCTGCGCGACCGGCAGATGGAGGTGCGGCGGCAGGAGCAGGAGGAGTATTTTGAGGAAAAATACTTCGACGACAGCGAACGGGAAGTTCCGGAGACGCCAGAAAGTGCGGAGCCGAAATGATGCGAGTGGACTTGCCTGATTCGAAGAAGCGATTGCTTTGGGTGGTCGCGTCCTGTGTCTGTTTGATGCTGGGCCAAGACGTGCACGGCCAGACGAACGGGAAGAAGCCGGAGGTGCTCACCGGCCGTACCCGGGCCCTGGTGGATTCTGTGTGGCGCAAATTTACGCTGGAAGATCTGCTGGAATTTCGTACCCACTACCGGCAAAAAACCGAGGAGCTGCTGGCGCAAAAAGCGCAGATGCGTGCGAACGCGATTTCTGATTTGGAAACATTCCTTCAACTGCATCCCGACAGCCCGGTGCTGGACCAGGTGATCGTTCGATTGGCGGAGATGTACATCGAGCAGGCGTCTTACGATTTTGCCGCGCGCAGCGAAGAGTACAATCGCTTGCTGGAGCAGTACGACGCCGGTCAGTTGAAGACCCTGCCCAAAGAGCCTGAGAAGGACTTCAGCAGGCCGTTTGCGCTGTATCAAATGCTCCTGGACAAATTTCCTCGGAGCGAGCTGGTGGACGACGTGCTGTACAGCCGGGCATTTTTGCTGGAAGACCTGGGGCAAACGGACCAGGCGTTGACGCAATACCAAACCCTGGTGCAAACCCGGCCCGAGAGCCCGTACGTGCCCAACGCGTTGATGCGCATCGCGGAATACTACTTTAACCCGCCGAACAGCGATCTGGAACAAGCCATCGCGTACTACAATCGGGTGCTGGAATACAAAGAGAGTCCCAACTACGACGCCGCGTTGTACCGCCTGGGTTGGGCGTACTACACCTTGACGGATTATCCTTCGGCCATCGCTTACTTTACTCTGTTGGCGGATGATGTGGACCGCATGCGGGAGTTGGATCCGCAGGAGAAGTACCACTTTCCGGCCGTACGCGACGAGGCCGTCGAGTATGTGGGCATCAGCTTCGTGGATTTTGGGGGGCCGGAGCGCGCCGCGGCATTCTTACAACAGATCGGCGGTCGACCCTATGGTTTCGACATTCTGAAGAAAATCGCAGACAGCTACCTGGAAGCTAAGGAGGACATCCCGAAAGCGATCACCGCCTACGAGTTGCTGTTGCGATTGTACCCGGACGCGCCCGAGGTGCCCAGGATTGAGGCGCAGTTGGCCGACGCGTACGAACGACTGAACGACGAGGAGCATGCCTACGCTCACCGTCGCGAGCTGTTCCAGAGATACCGCAGCGGGACGGGGGATGCGCCTACCGCGCCCGTTTCCCGGCGTGAAACCGGTCAACTGGCTGCGAAGGCGATGCGCGAGAATATCAACGATTTGCTCCGCCGGGCCGAGACATCTGAGGACACGCGGCTCTACCGGCAGGCGGTGGAGGACAGCCGTCATTATTTGGCGG
>CAYQOI010000068.1:0-11267 GCA_964419085.1 uncultured Cytophagia bacterium
CGCTGGCCGCGCTGCATTTGCATACGTCATCCGGGCTATTGACATGACCGGCAGACACGCAGTTGTGCTGAAATCTTTCGTCGTGCTGCTTTTCGTGACCCTGCTCGGGTGTGCCGGCGGCAAACTGCGGCGGCCTGAAGCGGGCGGAATGTCTGTTCGGGACCTCAGAAACAGTATCACCGCGATTCTACAAGACTCGGCCCTGGCGCAAAGCCGCGTGGGCATCAAGGTCATTTCGTTGCGCACGGGCGAGGTGCTTTACGAAAAGGACAGCCACCTGCTGTTCCATCCCGCCTCCAACATGAAACTCCTCACCACGGCCACGGCTCTGAAACGCCTGGGCCCCACCTACCGCTTCGAAACGTGGCTGGCCGCGGACACCTCGGCGCTGGCCGACAGCGTCCTGAACGGCAACCTCTATCTCAAGGGATTCGGCGATCCGGACCTCAGCACCGAGGACCTGCGCTGGATGGTGCGGCAGCTCAGGGCGCAAGGCGTGCGCAAAATCACCGGAGACCTGGTGTGCGACGAGAGTTTCCTGGACGACTACCACTACGGCAAAGGCTGGATGTGGGACGACGCGTCTTCGCGCTACTTTCCGCCCATCGGCGCGCTGACGGTCAACCAGAATTGCGTGACCGTCACGGTCAGGCCCGGTGCGAAGCCCGGCGACTCGCTACAGGTCGCTTTGGCCCCACCCACCTCCTACGTCAAGCTGGAGAATCTTGCGGTCACGGTGGACTCTACCGATTCCACCCGGCTCGCCGAGTTCAAGGTGGAACGCAAATGGCGGGAACGGGAAAATACCATCGTCGTGTCAGGCGGCCTCACCCCGGAGTCCGCGCCGCGGGAAGTGGTTCTGGAAATCCTCGACCCGGCCCTGTACTCCGGTACTTTGTGTGCCGAACTGCTGGCGGAACAGCACATCGCGCTGGCGGGGGAAGTGACCAGGGGCGTGCTTCCCGATACGTCGCGGCTTCTGGTGGAGCACCTGTCACAGCCCCTCGCGTACCTGCTGACGCGCACCAACAAGTTTCCTTACAACAACCTGTACGCCGAACTGATCCTGAAAACGCTGGGAGCCGAACTGGAAGGACCTCCGGGAACCGCGCGCAAAGGCACCACCGAAATCAAACGCTTCCTCTCTGAGGTGGGTGCGGATACAACGAAATTTGCACTTGCCGATGGGTCCGGGGTTTCCCGCTACGATTTGCTCACCCCCGCGCTGGTGGTGCGGCTGTTGAAATACATGTACGAAGATTTCACGGTGAGTGCCGAGTTTCTCGCGTCGCTTCCCATCGCAGGTGTGGATGGAACGTTACAACATCGCATGCAAGGCACCGCGGCCGAGGGCAAACTGCGCGCCAAAACCGGGACGCTTCGGGGAGTGAGCGCGCTCTCCGGCTACACCACTACCGGCGACGGCGAACCGCTGGCCTTTTCCATGATGATGCAGCATTTTGTCGTCCCCACCGCGCGAATCCGTGCGGTTCAGGACCGCATCGGTGCTTTGCTCTCCGAGTTCCACCGGCGCAGGACAATCGCTACGGCCGGACGCTCCCGTCAGTGAGTCACGTGGCAGGACCCTCCCTTTCCCTTTCTCCCGCACAAGCACAGGAGCTTTAGACTCTGTTTACCCATCTGTGATTCCGCCGGCCGCGTTAAATCTGTGCAACCAACGTTGACTTTCTGCATCCGAAGTCTTACCTTTGCGGGTGTAAACAAGAGTAAGTGCGAGTAACCCATCATGTCGACACAAATTCGAGTTGCGTTCGCGCAGATCAACACCATCGTCGGGGACCTGGAAGGAAATAGCGAGAAGGTCATCCAATACATTCGAAAGGCGGAAGAGGCGGCCGCGGACATCCTCATCTTTCCGGAGCTCACCATCCCCAGCTACCCGCCCGAGGACCTCTTGCTGAAGCACAAGTTCGTGGTGGACAACAAGAGTTGTTTGAACAAAATCGCCGCCGAAAACAAGGAACTCGTCTCCATCGTCGGCTTTGTGGACAACCAGGACAACATCTACAACGCGGCAGCGCTGCTGCACCGCGAGAAGATCGCCGGCGTGTACCATAAGATCTGTTTGCCCAATTACAGCGTGTTCGATGAAAAACGCTATTTCACTCCGGGAAAACAGCCTCTGGTGTTCGAATTCAAGGGCATCAAATTCGGCCTGAACATCTGTGAAGACATCTGGATTCCCAACGGTGTTGCGGAAACGCAGGGGTTCCGCGGGGGTGCGGAGATCATCTTGAGCATTTCCGCTTCTCCGTACTATGTCAATAAGAGACAGGATCGCCTGGCCATGGGGTTGTCACGCGCTCGCCGCACGCGCGCCATCGTGGTCTACGTGAACCTGGTGGGCGGCCAGGACGAGCTTCTTTTCGATGGCAACAGCTTCATTATCGACCACCGCGGCGAAATCCTCGCCGAGGGGAAACAATTCGACGAAGACTTTGTGGTCGCGGACCTCGACGTCTCAGCGCTGCGCCAGTTCCGGGCGGAAGACCCATCTTTCATTCTCGACAAGCAGGAGTTTCGGGCCCCGTACGACATCCAGTTCCTTTGCCTGGAACCGGCTAAGACTGCCTCAAGCCGGCGACGCCCTCCTGTGCCGGCCTACACCTTTCAGCCACTGGACGAGCTCGATGAGATCTACCGTGCCCTGGTGCTGGGCACACGGGATTACGTGCAGAAGAACGGCTTCGAGACTGTGGTGATCGGTTTGAGCGGCGGCATCGACTCCGCGCTCACCGCGGCCATCGCGGCTGACGCGCTGGGTGCGGAACACGTTGTCGGCGTTTTGATGCCCAGCCAGTACACCTCCGAAACCAGCCTGCGCGACGCGCAGGCTGTGGCCGAGAATCTCGGCATCCGGACGGAGACGATCCCCATCAGCAGCATTTTTCACGCGTACCTGGACACCCTCAACAAGGTGTTTGCCGACCGCCCGGCGGACATCACCGAAGAAAACCTGCAGGCCAGAATCCGCGGGAACATCCTGATGGCGCTCTCCAACAAGTTCGGCTGGTTGGTCCTCACCACGGGGAACAAAAGCGAGACCAGCGTCGGTTACTGCACGCTATACGGGGATATGGCCGGCGGTTTTGCGGTGATCAAAGACGTGCCCAAGACCTGGGTGTACAAATTGTGCAAACGACGCAATGAACAGGCCGGCAAGGACCTCATTCCGGAGTCCATTTTGCTCAAGCCACCTACCGCGGAACTGCGTCCGGGCCAGACCGACCAGGAAACGTTGCCGCCCTACGAAATCCTGGACGCCATCCTGGAAGAATTCGTCGAGAAGGATAAGAGCGTCAAAGAGATCATCGGGATGGGCTTTGACCGCAAGGTGGTCAAGGAAGTGGCGCGCCTGGTGGATAGCAACGAATACAAGCGTCGCCAGGCCCCACCAGGCATCAAGATCACCAAAAAGGCGTTTGGCAAAGACCGGCGCATGCCCATCACGAACAGATACAAAACATGAGGGGAGCGCTGCTGCTCCTTTTATTCCGCCACGGCCGCCGGAGACCCGGCTTCCTCTTTGATTCGCTGCAGCAAAAAGGCCACGATTTCATCCGGGACCTGCAGAGAGGCGAAATGATCCGCGTGCGCAAGAATGAGCAGCCTCTCGCGGCTTGACGCGTCCTCCGAAACAGCCGCCAACACCTTTTCTTGCACCTTCCGAAAGCTATTGAGTTTATCCCGCCGGGAAATCACAAGATGCAACCGGTCAGCGATGCCGGCAGTCTCTTCGGCCGAGAACGTCACCTCGAAGATGGAGCTCAGGTTTTGTACCGCAACCTCTTTGCGTGGCGCGTACCAGGTCAGAAGATGTCTGATAAACTGCTTTCCGCTTCTCTCTTTGATCCCAATCCCGAACAAGAGATCGACAAAAAGCTGAAGAACCCTGCGAGGACCGGTGAAGTTCGCCAGTTTGGCGAATGGCTTCAAAGTCCGCGCAAGAAAGGTGAAGGTGTGTTTAAAACCCGGGTTCTCCAGAACCAAGGCCTTCACCTCCGGATGCCGCGCCAGAATCTCATCGCCGGCCAGATACACCACGGTTCCGCCCATGGAGTGGCCGTAAACCGCGATGAGGGTCTTGAGCAAGCGCAACCGTTCCAGCTCCGAGAGTGCTTCCCTCAACTGCTGCGCATACGCCTGGACGGAATAGCCGGTTTCGCTGTCCGAAAGCGAGCCGGCGTAGCCGAACAGATTCACGGCCAGACAATCGTAGCCCGCCTCGTTGAACAATCCGGCGAGGCGGCGAAAGTACAGATGGTTCTCGCAGAAGCCATGTACCAACACCACCTGGCCGAGGGCTTTCGGCGACTTCGCCCTGTACTGGTGAACCGTGGTGCGGCCCGACCGGGTTTCGATTTCGTGGCTGGGATTCTCGATTCTCACCGCGGGCCGGCCGAAAAACCAGAACGCAAACAGACCGATGGCGACAACGGTAACAAAAATAACCATCCTCCAAATCTCCTGATTTGTTTATGATAAAGACGGAAACGCGACTTTATCAGACTAACAACAAGTCTCAGGGAAATTTTATTTCGATACCGAAACGCGGGCGTACCCGGAAATCGACGTTGAACGGGTCCACGTCCTCACCGACGATCTCACCGATGCGATCCTTGAATTCCGCCTTCAACTCGTTGGCGAATTGAAAGCTTGCGCCGCCGAAGAAGTGGACTTCGATGGGCAGCCCGGTGGGGAAGCCGAAACCCAGTCCGGCCACCGGCTCGATGGTGTTTGCCAGTCGCAATCCCACGAGCAGATGAAAGGAGCTGGCGATGGTCGGCGCCTTGGTGTCCACCGGTTTGAAATGGTAATTGATCACGCCGAAAACGGCCAGGTCGCCGTGCGGCTTGGGCCGTATCACGATGCGGCCGCCATCCAGGATGAAATCCACGTCGTTGATGGTGGTGATCGCGGTGGCGAGGCCGAAACTCCAATGCTCCAGCGCGGTGTTGTCGTAAACCGCGGTGGCGAGATTCTCTTCTGCGCTCAGGTCTTTTTTCACGATCATGGAAATGTCGGCGTTCTTCTGAAATTTGGGTGGAATATCGAAACGCCGGACGTCGATCCAAACGTCCTCACCAGCAACCTCCAAAGGCGTGATGGCCGGAATAGGAAGCTGAAAAAACAGCGACAGAAAATCCAACAGATTCTCCTCGAATGGCGAGGCCTTGGCGGTGAGCACGGTGGAGAGGAAGGATTCGGCCTTCTCCCGTTTGGAAACGAACACGTAGTACAGGGTGTCGGCCTGCAGGCCGTAAAGACGCGTGTCCAGAAACGACGAGCCCTCGTGCAGCAAACCGATGGGGCTCATCTTGTCGGTAAAATTCGCCACGACCACGTAGTAATTCTTCTCGTTCAGCTTGAAATCAGACAGGTTGATGAGTTTGCGCAAGCTGTCGGCCGCCCACTCCACCTGGCCCTCCAAAAACCAGCGATACGCCTTGCCGAACAGGTCTTCGGTGTCCTTCACCAGAAATGGCGCACCGCGAACCGGTTTGGGCACGGTGATGATCTTTTCCTGCGCGTTCACCGCACCGGTTAATCCCAGAGCCAAGAGTGCAAAAACCCAAACACCTTTCGCCAATCTCCCCATTGCGACCTCCTCATGTTTTGTGATTGGATGTTGAAGCTAAACAGACTGCGTGGAACGTGTGGCGCGACGATGTCAACCGGCCACACACGTTGATGTCATTATGTAAGAATCTTTTCAAAAACTCAGCACCTTGCACCGAATCTGAAAAGTTCTTTCAGAATGACCGCTACGACCTACTTGTCTTTCCCCCAGTCTGCAAAAGCCGGAAACGAAATCAGGGTATGAAAAGCAAGTCGCAGTTTAAGGCTTCACGAAGCAAAAAGCAAGGAAAAAGTTAACGAACTGCAAAAGAGGCCCACCTGCCCCTGAACCATGCACTCACTTGATTTTCACTCCACACATGCGTATTTTGGCACTCATCACAGCATAAAGGAGGCACGCGATGAAGCGATGGATTCAGAGTCTGGTTCTGCTGATTCCCCTTTGGGCCTGCAGCGACAACAAGCCTTTCATCCGCGTCCCGGGACCCGACGACCGCCTCCAACTTGTGCCAAGAACGCAGCGGCCGGTGCAACCAGATGTGCTGACCTTCTATGTTTTGGGCGACTGGGGCACCGGTGACGAAAACCAAAGGCACGTGGCGCAAGCCTTGCAGCAGGATGTCCAAGACCTGCCGCCCGGCAAAACCGTCCGGCCTTTCGTTCTGGAGTTGGGAGACAACGTCTACGAAAAGGGGCTGCCGCAAGGCTGGAACAACCCCGAAGCCCTCCGTCTGCTGGACGAAACATTCGGCCGCGTTTACACCGGCATAAAATACGGTGATCTTCCTCTGCTCTTCCACATCGTGCCCGGCAACCACGACTACGCGGGCGCCGCAGGGGGCAAAGAGGGCTATGGCGATGTCCTGCTCCAGGAAACCGTCGCGGAAGAGCGCTTCCGGTCATCGTGGCGCTACTATCCCATCAACCCGGCCATAAACCGCGACACCAACGACTCCACCGACTACGCCCGTCTGAAAGCGGCCAACATCTTTGACCTGGCCGTCCCCGAACGAGTCCACTCCGGCGCCAGTCATCTGCTCAACATCGTGGCGCTGGATACGCAGGTGATGCTGGAGTTGTACGACAAGAAAGATTCCACCCGGATAAAACGCAACTGGAGCAAACTGGACAGCCTGCTGAACACCCCCAGCGCCTGGAGCATGATCATCGGGCACCACCCTATTCGCACACACGGCTGGCATGGCGGATTCCGCACCGCGTTCTGGTACCTGCCCGTTCCCCCCACCATCCTGTTTACGCTCATCGACAAATTGTTCTTGCGAAGGCTACAAGACCTGGACCATCCTGCGTACCGGGCCTTTCGACGTGACCTGGCGGCGATCATGAAAAAGCACGACGTCACCTTCTACCTCGCCGGTCACGAACACAACCTCCAATTCCTGAGGCTCGATTCACTCCATTTTCAATTGGTCTCCGGGAGCGCGGCGAAACGTTCTTCCGTGACCCACAAACGGGACACCATTTTTTCCCAGGCGGCACGGGGGTTTGTCAGATTCGATGTGACAGAAAAGGAAATGTGGCTGGAATTTATCGCCGTAGACCCCAGGACGAGTACGTCCCGGTCAGCGGCGGTCTTTCGTCTCCGCCGGTAACGCGGAATCGCGTTTCTCCTGGTCAGGCGCAGTGGTAGGGTTCCGGACGTACTTCGGCCATTTGACAAAACAGAGCAGCCCGAAGAGCACGCCGGCGGAATCGGCCAGAAAGTCACTCAGCTCGGTGTAGCGTCCGGGTACAAAGCTCTGGTGAAACTCGTCGGAGACGCCGTAAAGGCTGCCCAGGAGAAACACCAGCAAGTAGAACCGCCAGCTGAACCTGTGTGCTGCCTGCAGGACAGCCATGGAAATCAGGTAGCCGAAGATCGCGTAAAACAGGAAGTGCAGCACCACATCGCTAAAGTTCACGCCGAAGTCCGGAATCGCGCTGGAGGGCAACGACGACAGGAAGAAAATGAGAAGCGCCCAGAAAATCGCTGGCCAGATGTTACGTCGCGTCACCGAACTCCTCATTTCTCGGACAGGACGGTTTTGAGGGCAAGGGGCAAGGACCGGAGCACATCGCCCGCCACGAGGCCGGGCTCCCCGATCTGTTCAGCCACCAGGTCTCCCGCGAGGCCGTGGAGATAGACACCGGCAAGCGCGGCGTGCAGCGTCGACAACCCCTGGGCGGCAAGACCGGCGATCGTGCCCGTCAACACATCGCCCATGCCGGCGGTGGCCATGCCGGCATTCCCGGTTGAATTGACAAACGTGAAGCCGTCGGGTGACGCGATGACTGTGGGACCCCCCTTCAGCACCACCACCGCAGAGAGATCCTTGGCTGCCTCCCTCGCCACGCGAATCGGGTCCGCCACGATCTCCGTGCTCCTTTTCTTGATCAGCCGCGAGAGTTCTCCCGGGTGTGGCGTCAGAATCAGCTCGCCCTTGGCGCGGCGCAAGCTCGACACATCCTCCTGGAGACAGTTCAAACCATCCGCATCCAAGACGATGGGCTTGTTCACCTTTGTAAGCAGCCACTGCACCAGCTTGCGCGTTTCCTCGTGAACCGAAAGTCCGGGACCTATTGCCAGCACATCGGCCCACGCCAGCTTTTCTGAAATCGCTGCCCTCGCGTCATAGCTGAGACTCTGGCTGGCCGTTTCCGGCAGCGCCAGGGTCATGACTTCCAGCGTGCGGCTCGCCACGATGGGAAGGAGGCTCTTCGGCAGCCCCAGCAGCGACATGCCTGCGCCGATGCGCAGCACCGCCTGCGAACTCAACGCCGCAGCGCCGGTCAAGCCGGCGGAACCAGCGAGCACCAGCACCTGTCCTACGCGGTTTTTGAACGCGTTGGGAGCACGGCGAGGCAGAATTTCGCTGATAAAATTCTCGCGCAGTTGAAAACACTTGACACCAAACTTCTCCGCTGCGCTGACCGGAATGCCGATATCTGCAACATGAACCCGGCCTGCGTGCTCCCGACCTGGAGAAAAAAGCAGTCCCCGCTTCAAAAAGGCCATTGTAACCGTTGCATCAGCCCGGATGCAGGCCCCCTCAACCCGCCCCGTATCGGTCTCGACACCAGTCGGCAGGTCTATCGCGAGGATGGGAGCACCGATTGCGTTGATTTTCTCCACCAGCACAGACAGATCGGGCTTGAGCGCTCCTCTCACGCCCGTCCCAAGCAGAGCATCGACGACCAGGTCGACGCCTTCTGCCCGCTCCTTGTGCTCCCACTCCGCCCACGGCAGTGCCACCACCCCGAGATTGTTGAGAATTTCGGCATTTTTGCGGACATCCCCGGACAGCTTTTCGTGCTCCCAAGATGCCAAAACGGTCACACGTGCTCCCAACTGGTGTAGCCAGCGTGCCACAACGAAACCATCGCCGCCATTGTTGCCTTTCCCGCAAAACAGGAGCACGTGCTTGCCATGCACGTCACCCAGCATCTTCCGGGCAACGGAAACGACAGCGCGGCCGGCGTTCTCCATCAAGACCAGACCGGGAATTCCCACGCTCTCGATGGTAAACCGGTCGAGCTGCGCCATCTCCTCTGCGGTCACCACCGGCGGCAGATGCTCGCAGAACTCCACAGACATCTCAGCACTCCTCCGTCACAACAATAGCCGCTGAATGCGATTTGATATGCGTCATGCTCAAAAAGACCCGTTTTTGCAACACGAGCTCGCGCGTGATGCCGGAAATCACAAACGACGGTTTGCCCGCGCGATCGGTAACCACTTCCACATCGAGCCAGCGAAAATGTTCGCACCATCCGTGTCCCAGGGCCTTTGCCAGCGCTTCCTTGGCCGCGAACCGCGCGGCAAAGCACTCCGCGCGATTCACCTTTCCCCGGCAATGGCGGATCTCGCTGGGCGTGAAGAGCCGCGCCACCGCTCGCTCTCCCCATCTCTCCAGCAACCGTTCCATTCTCTCCACATCCACAAGGTCAATCCCGACTCCGCAGATCAACTGGTCCTCCCCACCGCCAAAGAGAAACAAAGCCGGCCATTCCGCGCTTCCGTTCCACGAGTTCCGGCGGTGACTTGCATTGCGATGCACATCAACTCGACAATAGGAATGGGGTCATTCACTCGTTCCCCCTCTTTTACCAATCGTACTGATTCACAAATTTGGTACGTACGCTCATTTACTCCAGTCTCGCCTGTCACTCAGGAGGAGTCTTGTCGGCTCCTTGAATTCTCGTCTGCTAATAAGATTCTTCCGAAATGACAGGTAGTTTGCAAATTATTCAGGCTAAAATCGACATTTACAAAAATAGGATTATTTTGGCGGAGTTGCAAATATTTTCTCCTTGACACTTTTAGCATTTTCACGTAACTTGCTGGTTAATCAAACGTAACGAGCTATCTGAAAGCACTGTGAAAACTCAAAGTTCGGACCTCATCAAAAAGGCGATCAAGGGCGATGAAACCGCTTACAAGAGGCTTCTCGAAAACTATCGCGGAGCCATCTACAATCTGCTCTTCAAAATGGTCCGAAACAGGGAAGAAACGGAAGATCTCGTCCAGGAGGCCTTCATAAAGGCCTTTGCCGCCCTCCCCTCCTTCAACGAAGAGTACGCGTTTTCCACCTGGTTGTACAAGATCGCGATCAACAACTGTATCGACCACCTGCGGAAAAAGAAGCTCAAGACCTATTCCATCAACAAACCGCTGCAATCAAAAGACGGAGAGTTGGGTAGGGAGTTTCCAGACACCTCCATGAGCCCCGATAAGAAGATTCTATCCGAAGAGCGCACGAACATCATCGAGGCCGCGATCTCTGAGCTACCGGAAAACTACAAGATCGCGATCGTCCTGCGGCACACGGAGGAAAAATCGTACGAGGAAATCGCCGAGATTCTCAACATCCCGCTGGGCACGGTCAAGGCCCGGATTTTCCGGGCGCGGGAAATGCTGAAGAAGAAGCTCAAAGGCCGAATCCTCCGGCAGTAATCCTGGCCCCCAGAAACACATCCCATTACGAACTGCTCCTTGAGCAGAGTCGAAACACCCGCGCGGGAAGGTTTTGCAGAGGACGCTTCTCAAGCCTAACAACACAGATTCCTGTCATTCAGGAGGAATGTATTCAGCAAAACAGAACGGTGCGTCAAATCAAAAAAGATTCCTCCTGAATGACAAGTGCTTTCCGATTTCCAGATTCTGAATTGCGAAAGGGCGGACTGGATTGGGCAACCGCCGGTGCTTTGCCCCGAAGGCGCAAGCAGGGCTTGCGCACTCCAAAGTTGTTGGTCATCAACCGGACAGTGGGCCCAGGACGTGGGGCTGTCCAAAAACACTAGCGCGACGGCGTCTCGCCGAGCACGCTTGAACGGATTCCTTGCTGGGATATCCTCGGCGGGGACGCCTTCGGACTAGGTTAATCGGGGCTTTTTGGACAGCCCCGAGCATCTGTTGTGGAAGTTTCACTTCCTCCAGGGGCAACGGGTAGGACCCGTCAATCAAAAAAGATTCCTCCTGAATGACAACTACTCATCGATTTCCGGATTACGAATTGCGAACAAGGGGACTGGATTGGGCAGCCGTCCCAGAGTGTGGCCAGGTTCCGGCCCCCGCTCCCTTCGACTCCGCTCAGGGAGCGGGATCTATCGGCGTTGAGACCTTATGTTAAAAAGGGTTGGAAATAGAGATAGAAAAAGACAGACTC
>CAYQOI010000069.1:0-11228 GCA_964419085.1 uncultured Cytophagia bacterium
CACGGGGACAGTGCGGTGTACGACTCGATGGTGCGCATGGTGCAGGATTTTTCCCTGCGCTATCCCCTCGTGGATGGGCAGGGTAACTTCGGGTCGGTGGATGGGGATTCTCCTGCGGCCATGCGGTACACCGAGGCCAGGATGGCGCCCATCGCGGAGGAATTGCTCCGCGACCTGGACAAAGACACGGTGGATTTTGTTCCGAACTTTGACGACACGCTCACCGAGCCTTCCGTTTTGCCGTCGGTGCTACCGAATCTGCTCGTCAACGGCTCTTCCGGCATCGCAGTGGGCATGGCGACAAACATCCCGCCCCACAATCTCAGCGAGGTGATCGACGCGTTGGTCGCGCTCATCAATCGGCCCGACCTGAAGGTCGAGTCGCTGATGAAATACATCAAGGGCCCGGATTTTCCCACCGGCGGGATCATCTACGGGGACGAAGGCATCGACGAGGCCTACCGTTCAGGCCGGGGACGTATCGTGGTCAGAGCGCGTGCGACCATTGAGACGGTGAAAAGCGGGCGAGAGAACATCGTCATCAGCGAATTGCCTTACCAGGTCAACAAGGCCAATCTCATCGAGAAGATCGCGGACCTGGTCCGAGAGCGCAAAATCGAGGGGATCTCCGACGTCCGGGACGAATCGGATCGCGACGGCATGCGGGTGGTCATCGAGCTGAAGCGGGAGACGCATGCAGAGGTGATTCTCAACCAGCTCTTCAAGCACACCCAGATGCAGACCACTTTCGGAGTGATCATGCTTGCGCTGGTTGACGGCACACCGAAGGTCCTGAATCTGAAAGAAGCGCTGCAGCACTTCATCGATTTCCGGCACGAAGTGGTGGTGCGACGCACCAGGTTCGAGCTGGACAAGGCCGAAAAGCGGGCCCACATCTTGGAGGGCCTCAAAATCTGCCTGGACAACATCGATGAGATCGTCGAGCTCATCAAGAAGTCGCGCAATCCGGAGACGGCTCGAAATGCTCTGATGAAGCGTTTCAAGCTGAGTGAGGTGCAGGCCCAGGCCATTCTCGATATGCGGTTGCAGCGACTCACCGGCCTGGAGCGCAAGAAGATCGAAGACGAGTACCGGGAGGTGATCAAGCTCATCGAGAAGCTGCGCTCTCTGCTTGCCAGCGAACCAAAGAGAATGCAGCTCATCAAGGAAGAGTTGCTGGAAATCAAAGAAAAGTACGGAGACGAGAGACGAACCGAAATCATCGCGGAGACACAAGATTTCTCCATCGAGGATATGATCGCCGAGGAAGACATGGTGATCACCATCTCGCACGCAGGCTTCATCAAACGTTTCCCGGTTTCCAGCTACCGCCGCCAACTGCGTGGGGGAAGGGGCTCCACCGGCGCGTCGACGCGGGAAGAAGATTTCATCGAACATCTGTTCGTCGCATCGACGCATCACTACATCCTGTTTTTCACCAACAAGGGACGGTGCTACTGGCTGAAAGTGCATGAGATCCCGCAGGCGGGACGTGCCACCAAGGGCCGCGCGGTGGTGAACCTGTTGCGCATCTCTAAGGATGAGCACATCGCCGCGTTTGTGAGCGTGCGCAATTTCGAAGGCGATCAGTACTTGATGATGGCAACGAGGCACGGCCTGGTCAAAAAGACGCACCTTTCCGCGTACGGGAATCCGCGCAAGGGCGGCATCAACGCGATCACCATCCGTGAGGGAGACGACCTTATCGACGCGAAGTTGACGGATGGAAGCAACGACATTTTGCTGGGCACCTACAAGGGCCTGTCCATCCGTTTCCACGAAAGGGAGGTGCGCGAAATGGGACGCACCGCGTCGGGCGTCAAAGGCATCTCGTTGGGTAAAGGTGATTTTGTCGTGGGAATGGTCGTGATCAAGCGCGACGGAACGGTCCTGGTTGTCACCGAGAAGGGTTTGGGCAAGCGCACCGACCTGAAGGAATATCGTGTGAGCCATCGGGGGGGCAAGGGAATCTACACCGTGAAGGTGACGGAGAAAACCGGCAACGTGGTCTGCCTGAAGGAGGTCATCGACGAGGACGACATCATGATCATTACCGCCAACGGCGTGGTCATCCGGCAGAGCGTGAAAAAGCTGAAGGTCCAGGGTCGCAACACGCAGGGTTTTCGGTTGATCCGACTGGATGAGAACGACAAGGTCTCCGATGTCGCGCGAGTCGTCAAAGAAGAAGGTTAAGGCAACTCATTTTCCGAAACGAAGGGGCTACCTCTGATGCGGTAGCCTTTCGCTTTTTTAATCTGACGGATGGACCCATGACGTCTCATATCTGGGAGATGGAAACCGCTCGCTTGTCCGAGGCGGTGCTGGAACGGCTGCCCGGGGCGCCGGATGGGCGGCTCACTTGTTCGGAGCTTCTGGCCGCGGACCTCCCGGCTTTTGTGCGAGACTACGTGGTTGTGCAGGCTCGGCTGCGTGCTCGGATCGATGTACGCTGGGTCCCGGAGGACGCAGATCGTTTTCGACTGGATTCTGAGCGCGTTCGCGACGCGCAGAGCGAGTTGGAAGAGGCCCTTGTCGCGGAGACGCTGTTCACTCTGGAGGAGATTCATGAAATGGTGGCGCGGGCGGTGCGTTTGCAGCTGGAGCTCATTGTGCGGCCACGGCAGGCGTTCCTCCACCTGTTGTTCGGAGGCCGGAAGGAGCCTACGGTAGAAGACGCGACCGTGATTCTGGGAGGATTCGGCGAGCATCGCCCGTTCGTCGGGCGCCTGTTGGGACGACTCCCAGAGGCGGACACTGAGCTGAATCACCAAGAGGTGGATAGACTGGCGCGTCTGAGCGAAGCCGAAATCTTTCAGGCAGCGCCCATTACCGCGCTGGTTCAGGATTTTCAGCTATTTCTGGAGTTTGAGGGAGAAGCCACGGGAGAGGAGCGCGAGAGCATCCGGTGGTTGGTGCTGGCGGGCATGCTGCGAGAGCGAGGGTTGAATTCTTTGGTAGATGCACTGAATATGGAGTCGCGGGAGAAAGAGGCCTGGGACTTGGAAGAACTGGAACAGACGCTGGAGCGACACATTCTGTTGGGCGCGCTGAAGTACGAGCCGGCCCAGGTCGACGACGAGGAGGACGCGGGGGAGGAACCGCTGGACCTGGATTGGCTGCGCCGCTCCATGCCGGTGAGACAGGCGGTGTGGAAGCGCGTGCGCGCGGAGGGTGAAGCAGAGCACCTGCGCTTCCACTTTGTAGAGACGTCCGAAAAAGACAAGGACCAGGGCGAGGGATAGCGAAAATGTCCTTGGCGTTTGACACGCGAAACGGCGGGCTGGGCCTGGCGCGCAGCCGGGTAGAAGGATATGTGCTTGCGAGTTTGTTCGCCGCGCTGACCGCGGTGGGCGCATTCATTCGCATTCCTTTCGGGATCGTGCATTTTACCCTGCAGGATTTCTTTGTCATGCTTTCCGGTTGCGTCTTGGGACCGGCCTACGGGGCTTTGAGTCAGCTCATCTATCTGGCGGTGGGATTGGTGGGTGTGCCGATTTTCTCACAGGGCGGCGGCCCCGGTTACGTGTTACAACCGACGTTTGGTTACTTGTTGGGCTACCCGGTTGCGGCCTGGGTCATCGGGCTGCTGGTGTGGAAGAGCCGCTCAATTGCGGCACGCCGGCCCGGGGTTGTACGGTTGCTGATGGGGTGCGCAGCGGGGAGCGCGCTGATTTTTGTTTTTGGCGTGGCCGGGCCCTACTTGAATTTGAACTTTGTTGCGGGCAAAGAAACGCCGTTGCTTCTCGCGCTTCAGGCGGGTTTTGTCGTTTTTATTCCCGCTACGGTTTTAAAGGTGGTTGCGGGCGCGGTGATTTCTGCGCGGTTGGTTGCTGCCCTGGGCGCCAGCTCGTGACTCGGGCTTTTGGGGAGGAGGCGTTATGACGGGGAAGATTAAAACGGGCGTCAGCTACTTCGGGAATCGAAACCCGCGGCATTTTGTCAGCGACCTGGAGGAGATTTTGACGCACAACTGTAGCTTTATCGTTCACACTTTCTCCGAAAACGACCAGCAGTTCTATAAAGAAACGGTTGGCGAGCTCGTTGCCCTCTCCAAAGACGCCGGGCTGGAATGTTACCTGGACCCGTGGGGGGTGGGCCGCGTGTTTGGTGGGGAGGCGTACAGCGGTTTCGCCCTGAAGCATCTGGAGACCTGCCAGGTGCTGCCGGATGGCGAAGTGGCCCCCGCGGTGTGTTTCAACCACGACGCGTTTCGGGAATTCATGCTGGCCTGGATCGCGGACGCAGCCGAACTCGGCGCGGACGTGCTGTTCTGGGACGAACCGCATTTTTTCTTCGATCTCAAACAGAAGGACCGGTTCCCGGTGTGGTACTGCCGCTGCAACACCTGTAACGCCCTGTTCCGGAAAATCTATCACAAGGAGATCTACCAGGGGACCATGGAAGAGGTGGTGGAGTTTCGGGACCACGCGGTGGTCTCCTTTTTGGCGGAACTGTTCGACACCACCCACAGCCACGGCATGAAAAACGCCCTCTGTCTTCTGCCTTTCCGGGACCCCGCGATCGGGGTTACGGATTGGGCCAAGGTTGCGGCCCTCCCCGCTCTGGACATTTTCGGTACAGATCCCTACTGGCTCCACTTTGGGCAGGATGTCCAACGGTATGTCGGTGATTTCTCGCGTGAGGTGTGCCGGCTGTGCGGCGAATTCGGGAAGGAGGCCCAAATCTGGATTCAGGCCTACAACATCCCTGCAGGGTGTGAGCACCAATTGAAAGAAGCCGTGGCGGTCGCGTATGCCGAGGGTGTACGCAACTTCGCCGCCTGGAGCTTCTACGGCACGGCCTACATGTCGTACATTCGCAGCGACAACCCGAAGCTGGTGTGGGATGTGCTCGGTGACGTCTACGGGGAACTGCGGCGCGGCGAATGGGAGTGAGGCCATGCAGCGGATCGCGGCGATTCAAAAAAAACGAGAACGGCTCGCCGTCGGGCTCATTTCCGGAACGTCCATGGATGGGGTGGACGCGGCGCTGGTCCGGATTCGCGGTTGCGGTGAGGCCACAGAAGTAGAAGTCCTGGAGTTTGCTACCGTCTCTTATCCGGAAGACGTTCAGTCCGCCTTGCGGGAGCTTTCGGTTCCGACGTGCGAGTCATTAGATGCGCTGTGCCGGCTCAATTTTCTTTTGGGAGAACTTTTCGCGGAGGCCGCGCTCAGCGTTTTAAAGCAAGCGCGAATCCGTGCCGATGCGGTGGATTTCATCGGCTCTCACGGACAGACCGTCCGGCATCTGCCGGGACCCACTCCGTTTCTGGGACGGGAGATTCGGGCGACGCTGCAGATCGGAGAACCCGCGGTTATCGCCAAGCGCACCGGGATTCTCACGGTCGCGGATTTTCGGCCGGCGGACCTGGCTCTGGGCGGCGAAGGCGCGCCCCTCGTTCCTCTGTTTGATTATCTGATTTTCCATTCCGCCACCCAAAGTCGCTGCTTGCTCAACCTTGGCGGGATCGCCAATGTCACGGTTCTGCCGGCGAAGGCCTCGCGAGACGAAATGCTGGCCTTCGATGTGGGGCCCGGAAACATGCTCATCGACCAGCTGTGCCGGGAGCTCTTTTCCGCGCCCTTTGACCGTGACGGCCAAATCGCTTCGCGCGGCGTCGTTTGTGAAGCGTTGCTGGAAAAAAATCTTACGCACCCTTACTTTTTTCGCCCGCCGCCGAAGTCCACCGGCCGGGAGGAATTCGGGGAAGCGTTTGCCGCGGATTTCCTGGTCGACGCACGACGGCAGAAGCTCGAATCCGTCGACATCGTGGCCACGGCTACGGAGTTGACTGCTCGGGCCATCGCGGAAAGCCTGCGACGTTTCGTCTTGCCGCGCACCCCGGTGGATGAACTGGTGGTGAGCGGCGGAGGGGCGCATAACGCGTTCCTGCTGCGCTCTCTCCGTAAGCACCTCGATGGCATCTCCGTAGTCCTGTCGGATGTGTATGGCATTTCGGTGGATGCGAAAGAGGCCGTCTGTTTCGCCGTGCTCGCCAATGAGACGCTGATGGGGCATCCCAACAACGTTCCCGAGGCCACCGGTGCGAGCGCAGAGACTGTTCTGGGCAAAATCTGTTTGTAGAGACCATGAAGACAAAAGCTATCTGCCTTTTCGAGGATGCGGCCGCGTCGAGGCTTCATCCCCTGGCGCTAACCCGCCCGGTCTTTGATCTGCGCTGCGGCGCACGCAGCCTCCGGGAGAAGATCCAGCGCGCGTTACCCAACCTGCGGGTGTATCTTGTGTGTCGAGAGCATCTGGTGGAGGTTGTTCGGGAACAAAACCCGGACGCGGTCGTGAATCAGCTCCCGAGAGAGGCCTGTCTGTTCATTAACGGCCGACTTCTGTTTAAGTCTGATGAAGCCTTGCGCGCGCTGGTCAGCGGAGATGAGGGTGTGTTCGAGGTCGCTGGTCGGCCCGCTGTGGCCCGTCTCGGTGGTCCGGCGGTCGAGAAGGCCGCCCAGCTTCTGCAGGACGGTACGCTTCATTTTGCCGGCACACTGCCCCGGGGCCAAGCCGGCGGAGAGTGGGAATGGATCGACTATCCGTGGGATTTGGTCCGGCACAATCCCGCGGAGGTGGAGCGCGACTTTGACGCCGAGCTGGGAAAAGGCAGAATCGATGGCCAGGTTTCCAGCCACGCGGTGCTGGTGAAGCAGGAACGCATCTTTGTGGGGAAGGGGTCAGTGGTCAAAGCCGGGGTCGTGGTGGATGCTTCAGAAGGGCCGGTTTGGCTGGGTCAGGATGTGACGGTTTTACCCAACGCGGTCATTTTGGGACCCGCGTATGTGGGCGACCACTCCGTGGTCAAGGTCGGCGCCAAGATCTATGGGGGCACCTCCATCGGCGAGGTGTGTAAGGTGGGCGGCGAAGTGGAGGGCAGCATCATCCACTCTCACAGCAACAAACAGCACGAGGGCTTCCTGGGGCACGCCTATCTCGGCCAGTGGGTCAATCTCGGCGCGGACACCAACAACAGCGACTTGAAGAACAATTACGGCAATGTGAAAGTCTATGTGGAGGGCGAGTTGGTGGACAGCGGTTCGCAGTTCGTGGGTCTCTTCATGGGCGACCACTCCAAGACCGGCATCAACACCATGTTCAACACCGGAACAGTCGTGGGCGTGATGAGCAACGTTTTCGGCGCGGATTTTCCGCCGAAATTCGTGCCTTCGTTTGCGTGGGGGGGGAGAGCAGGGTTGGTAGAGCACGAGCTGGAGAAGGCGTTGCAGACGGCACGCGCAGTCATGGCGCGGCGCGCGGTTGAGATGAGCGCCGCGCAGGAGCGTCTGTTTCGCAGGCTGTTTGAAATGACCCGGGCGGAGCGCAGGGGTCTGCAAGATTTAGCTTGACTACCTGATTGGCCGGGGTTATATTTTCGATAAATGTAACGTGGCCCGATTCTTAGATGTCAAACAAAACAGACAGTGATGAAACCAGCCTCTTCGGCTTTCGCGTAGGGGATGCCTTGTGGAGCAACGTGTTTAAACGCGCATCAAAACGGTCTCGAACTACCATCGATATCCTGAAGAACGTGCCGCTTTTCAAGGGCATGCGGAAAGGGGAGTTGGTTGAGTTCGAGAAAATCATTCACCACCGTCGCTACAAGCCGGGTGAGGTTATCTTTTATGAAGATGAACCGGGGGTGGGGATGTATATCGTCGAGGACGGCACCGTCGGAATATACAAGGCGACGGAAGAGGGGGGCCGGGAGCAGCTCGCGACACTGGGCCGCGGCGAGTTTTTCGGTGAGCTTGCGCTGCTGGACGAATCTCCCCGCTCGGCTAGCGCCGTGGCGGAAGAGGAGTGCAGAATTCTCGGCTTGTTTCGGCCGGATCTGCTGGACCTCATCGAGCGCAAGCCGCGGCTCGGCAGCAAGTTTTTGTTCCAACTGGCCGGGGTCATCGGAGAGAGGCTGAAACACACCAATGAGGAACTCCAGGCGCTCTGGGCCAAGTTGGAAGAGAACAAAGTCATCACCTAGCATGGATTCCCCGCGGCAAATTCTCGCGCTGGAAATCGGCCCGAAGCGACTCCGGCATCTCATGAAAGGGCTCGGCATCCTCGTCGCGCTCGCACTTCTGCTGGTTTTGCTCCCCGCCTTGCGTTCCGTGCTGACGCTGATCGTCGTCGCGCTTTTTCTGGCTTTCCTCCTCGACCCCGTTGTGACCTTCCTGGAGAATCGCGGGGTGCAGCGCTGGTTGGCTTCTGTTCTTGTGTTCTCCGCACTGGTATTTCTGGCCATCGTGGGATTCAAGTTTCTGGCCCCCGTGGTGTCAAACGAGATACATGAATTGAGTGCTGGTCTGGAGAAGCACTCCTCCGGCGATATGATGCAAAACCTGCAGGAGAAGCTGGGAGACAAACTGCCGTTTCTTTCCAATCCCCTTGTGCAAAGCGAACTCCAGGCCAGACTAAACGACCTGCTGAAAAGCAGTCTCACCGTGGCGGTAAACATTCTTTCCGCTGTGGTGTCGATGGTGATGCTGGCGTTCGTCACCTTCTTTTTTTTGAAAGACGGGCGTCGGATGAAGCGGGCGGTGGTGAGTTGGGTCCCCAATCGCTATTTCGAGATGACCTTGATCATTTTGCACAAGGTCAGCGCGCAACTGGGAAGATATATCCGGGGGCAACTGCTGGTTTCTACCATTGTCGGGTCGTTGAGTGTATTTGCACTTTACCTGCTGGAGATTCGCTATTTCTTTTTCATCGGGGTGTTGGCCGGTTTGGCCAATATGATCCCCTATTTTGGTCCAATCGTGGGCGCTGTTCCCGCAATTCTCGTCGCGCTGGTGGACAAGGGGACGTTGGGTGCCGTGGCCGGAGTGGCCATCGCATTCGCCTGCATTCAGCTTTTTGAAAATGTTTTCATCTCACCGGTCATCGTGTCGCGCAGCGTGGAATTACACCCTCTGACCATCATCATCGTGATCATGATCGGCGGCCAGTTGCTGGGTATTTTCGGCATGCTGCTTGCCGTGCCTGCAGCGAGCATCGTGAAGGTTACGGCTCGGGAGTTGAGTTGGGGTTTCAAGAACTATCGCATCTTTTAAGGCTTCCGCACGGGATCCACTTGCTATGGATTCCGGGGCATTCATGATCTCGCCCTAAGCCCTACAATCGAGGTTTTGAAATGAAACGGATTTGCGTTTACGCGGGGTCCAGTTCCGGGACTCGCGAGGAGTTTGCTTCTGTCGCCAGGGAGTTGGGCGCCCTCCTGGCCAAGACAGGCATCGGGGTCGTTTACGGAGGTGCCAGGGTTGGCTTGATGGGCGAGCTTGCGCAAGCCGCGCTCTCTGCCGGCGGAGAGGTGATCGGTGTCATTCCTCGTTTTCTGGTGGAGAAAGAGGTCGCACACCAGGGGTTGACCGAACTGCGCGTCGTCTCCTCCATGCACGAACGCAAGCGCTTGATGGCAGAGCTCGCTGACGGATTTGTGGCGCTTCCGGGTGGGCTTGGTACTCTGGAGGAAATCTTTGAAATGATGACCTGGTCACAATTAGGTCTCCACCGCAAGCCATGTGGGTTGTTGAACGCCCATGGCTATTATGACAGCCTGATCCGCATGCTGGAACAGATGGTGGAGCACGGTTTTGTGCGGCGGAAACATCGAGAATTGGTGCTCGTAGACAGAAATGCGGCCGCGCTGCTGGACAAAATGCGAGCCTTCCGACCTCCAGAGCTGGAAAAGTGGTTGGATGCGGGGGAGGTATGAACGCGGTTGCCGGCACAACGCGATGAGCCGGCTAAAATTGTCTTGACTTTTATGACAAATATTAATACGTTACGTGGCTTTAAGTGAAATAAAATACGAGCTTTGAAAAGGGTGTGATTCATGAAGCGAACTTTACAGCGGCACAATCGCAAGAAGTTGAATAAACACGGCTTCAGGGCCAGAATGAAAACGAAGTCGGGTAGACTGGTGCTGAAAAGTCGGCGGGCAAAGGGTCGCAGGAGCCTTTCTGTCAGCGACCGCTGAGCCCCGTGATTGTGTGGCAAAATACAGCTTAGACAAGCGCAAAATCATCAAGAAATCACGTGTTTTTACCGAATTGTTTGCTTCCGGAAAGCGAGTCTCTTCTACAGACCTATTGCTTCTATTCGGTCCGGCTGAAACGACACGGTTTGGATTTGCGGTGAGCAGCAAGATAAAGGGCGCGGTCCGGCGCAATCGCACCAAAAGACGTCTGCGGGAGATCGTGCGCCTCAATCAACACGATTTCCCTCCGGGCCGGCAATATATTGTGCTCGCCCGTCGCGACCTTGCCCGCGTAGAGTTCGATGCTCTGAATAATGAGTTGCGCGGTCTCATAGGGAAAGTGCGCAGAATTGAGTCATGAGAGCCGTTGGCATTTTTTTGATCCGCGTGTATCAGGCGTTGATTTCCCCGCTTTTCCCGCCTGCGTGCCGTTTTTACCCATCCTGCTCTGAATACACCGCCCAGGCGATGAAGAGGTTTGGTTTTTTTCGAGGCCTCCTCAAAGGGCTTCGACGGTTGTCAAAGTGTCATCCTTTTCATCCCGGTGGCTACGACCCGGTGAAATGAACGCTTTTTCTTTTCTTTAAACACACGCCAGGAACATGGACTTCGACAAAAAAACCATCTTTGCTTTTGTTTTGATCGGGCTGATCCTGATCTTGATCCAAACCGATTTTTACCAGAAACGGTTCTTGCCCCAGCCGGCCCCGGTTCCCACCGAGGTCGCTTCGCCGGACAGCAGCGCCCGGCCGCAGACCTCGCGAGAGGTGGAACCGGAGGTCCCGGAATCGCCCACACCTGCTGCTGGGACCCAAGAGACCGGGATCCGCACCGAGCCTGTTGAGAGTGAGCTGCAAGGGTTGGTCGGTGAAGGTGAGGACGTGGTGGTGGAGACCGACCTGTACCGGGCGGTCTTTTCGACTCAAGGGGCGACGCTGCGATCCTGGATGCTCAAAAACTATACGGGGGTTGACGGCCGGCCGGTTCAGATCGTGGGCGACGACGGCTTCGGGGACCTGGCGATTCTGATTCCCACCGATGAGGATACGCTGGATACGGGTGCGTTGGTGTTTACGGTGGACAAAAAGGAGCTCATTCTTCGGAATCGCGCGTCCGGCAGTCTGACTTTTACGCTGGATTTGGGTTCCGGTCGACGCCTGCGGAAAACCTACACGTTTTCCAGGGGGCGGTATGACGTGTCGTTGCGCCTGGAGTTGGAGAATCTCGATCGCATGGTTCGGGGCTACGC
>CAYQOI010000070.1:0-11210 GCA_964419085.1 uncultured Cytophagia bacterium
TTTGCCCCCGCTTCGGCACCACCAGCGCTACCTTGCCCTCCCGTTTGGAAGCCAACCAGGCCGCCACCTCCTCGGCATCTTCGATTTCGGTAGGCAAAAACACTTCTTCCGGAATGAAATCCGCCTTGAGATAAAACTGCTTCAGGAAAGACGCCACGACCTGCTCCGGCGGCTCCTCCGCAACGCCGCTCAAATAGAAATGCTGCCGCCCCAGAATCTTGCCGTCCCGCAGCTTGAACACCACACCACAGGCATCCTCGCCTTCCATGGCCACGGCCAGGATGTCCCGATCCGTAAGCTCATCGGTGACCATCTTCTGCTTGTACTGAAAATTCTCCACAAACCTCACCTGGTCCCGAATTCTGGCGGCTTCTTCATAGCGCTTGGCCTCGGCAAGCCGCCACATTTTGTCCTTCAGCGCGGAGACCACCTGGTTGTTTCGGCCGTTGATGAAGGCAACGATCTGGTCCACCATGAAATTGTAATCTTCCGCGCTCACCAGGCCCTCGCACGGGCCGTCGCATTTCTTGATGTGGTAATCGAGGCAGAGTTTGTATTTTTTCCGCGCCACCACCTCCTCGGTGAGGTCGTAGTTGCAACTGCGAATGGGAAAAATGCGCTTCACCGACTTCAACAAGCTGCGCATGGACCCCACGTCGGTGTACGGGCCGAAGTAGCGGGAGCCGTCTTTGACGATCTTGCGGGTGGGAAAGATCCGCGGGAAGCGCTCGTTGGTGACGCGCAAATAGGGGTAGCTCTTGTCGTCCTTGAGATTGATGTTGTAGCGCGGCTTGTACTCCTTGATGAGATTCATCTCCAGAATCAGCGCTTCCATTTCCGTGTCGGTGACGATGACGTCGAAATCCGCGATGCGGGCCTTCAGGCGGGCGAGCTTCGGGCCCTCCGACCGGCCGCTCTGGAAGTAGGAGCGCACTCGATTGCGGAGCACTTTGGCCTTGCCGATGTAGATGACTTTCCCGGTTTTGTCCTTGAAGAGATAGCAACCGGGTTTCTTGCTGAGATTGTCCAGCTTCTCTTGCAGCCGCTCGTCAACAGCCATCTTCAGCGTGTGGAAGGCTTCGGATATTCCACCAGCTCGATGAGGACACCGCCGGCACTTTTGGGATGAATGAAGGCCACCCTGGAGCCGCCTGCGCCTTCTTCAGAGACCTGCTCCACAAACCGCAGGCCCGCGCTTTCCAGGCTGCTTTTCGCCGCCGCCAGGTCATCCACTTCGAAACAGAGATGGTGAATGCCCTCCCCGCGTTTGGCGATGAATTTTGAAATAGGGGAATCCGGGGCAGTGCCCTGGAGAAGCTCCAGCCGCACTTCCCCCACCGGAAAGAAAGCCGTGGCGACCTTTTGCGCGGCAACGGTCTCTTTGTGCCCCGGAGCCTTCCCGGTAATCTGCTCGAATTTTCTGACCGCTTCCTCCAGGTCCGCGACCGCGATGCCGATATGGTCCAGCTTTTTCAGCATTTCAATTCTCACACACCAACAAGGAGAGATCCAGGGCAGGCGCGGAGTGGGTCAAGGCACCCACGGAAATGTAATCCACGCCGGTCACCGCGAACTCCCGGACGTTCTCCAGTGCGACGCCCCCCGAGACCTCCAATTCTGCTCTCCCGGCTACCTGCCGCACCGCTTCCCGCACCGCGCTCGGGTCCAAATTATCCAGCATGATCCGGTCAACCTCCGCATCGACGGCTTCGGCGAGTTGTGCCAGGCTTTTTATCTCTACTTCGATCTTGCGCACCAGGTTCCGCGACCGCAGATAACGCTTGACTTCGGACACGGCCTTCGCGATCCCGCCTGCCGCCGCAAGGTGATTCTCCTTGATCAGCACCATGTCGTACAACCCCATCCGGTGGTTTGTCCCACCGCCCGCGACCACCGCGGCCTTTTCCAATCGCCGCAGTCCGGGCGTCGTCTTGCGGGTGTCCAAAATCACGGCCCTGGTGCCGTGCACTGCCGCCACAAACTTCGACGTCAGCGTGGCAATTCCCGACAGATGCTGCAGGAAATTCAGCGCAGTGCGCTCCGCGGTGAAAATTGCTGCGAGAGGGCCGTACAGGCTCACGAGCTCCTCCCCTTCATTCACCCGGGCGCCATCTGCGACTCTGGCCTCCACCCGGACCGACGAATCGACCGTCCGGAAGACCCGCGCCGCTATCTCTGTCCCGGCGACGACGCCCGCTTGCCTGGCGATGATTTTCGCCCGGCCGACCTCATCGGGCCGCAGCAGCGCGGCCGAGGTCACGTCGCCCAACTCACCGAGATCTTCTCTGAGAGCCAGATCAACCAATCGCTGGATTTCGTCGTGAGCATCCATCATTTACGCGCGAGATTAGTCAAAATTTCGATGAAAATCAACCAAAATATGAACAGGCCGCGTTCACACGGCCTGTTCATGGCTAAAAGGAGGAGGGTTTATATGAGGGTAAAGGGAACGAGCAAATGCAATTCACAAAAAGGAACCCTTACCGGGCTCCCTTGTTGAGTTCTCCCATTTCTCGACGAATCTGTTGTGAGGTGCAAGTGTCACTTTTCTTTCCCAGAGATAGATACCGAGCGCGTTCCGGAAAGCGGTTGTACAATTCAAAGCAGGCCTCACTCCAAATCTAATCGCAAACGTCTTGTCTGTATCTCTAAAAACAACGTCCTGCCGGAGATTATTTCCAATCAGACAAAAGGTGCACTTTTCGAGATCGGCTCTCTTCCCAAACCAGCCGCAGCTGTGGTTCAGCCCCACAAGCTCAATTCGTCCCGAGAATCTGGTTGAGCGTCTTCAGGTTGACCTCAAACTGATGGTCCCCCATCTGGGCGCGCAGCGATTCTTCGTTTTTGGTAAAGAATTCCAACGCTTCTTTTGCACTCTTGCGCGTCTCTTCTGTTTTCGCAATTTTGGCCAACACAACGGCAAGGTTGTAGACCGCTAAGGCCCGATAGGTGGGATCCTGCTCTCGGCTGAGATAAGAGAGCCAGATGTTCTTTTTCTCTCCCAGCGAGGGGCTCTGCTCCACGATCCACTTTATCTCTTCAAACCTGCTCTTCAACCTCGCCATTTCTTCGCGACCATCCGACTCGGTGAGACCCTGACCGGCCTGCGCGCCGCCGAACGACAAGGCCTGCACCGAGCGCGGCGAATGTCCGGGATCTTGCTCATCTGCGCCTGCTTGCGCGATGACCAACTCCAGCGGCGGCCGTGGGTAAAGAATATGGGAGAAACCCGTCGGCGGCTTGTGACTCCGGCGCAGCCGTGGGGGCAGGCTTTCCGGCGACACGGCGGCAAAAGGATTCTGTGCGGCCCTCCCTATCTCTACATTCCTGACCGGCGAGTCGGTGCGCGGTGCGGACCGCGCCTGTGCGTCAGAGGCGGTCGTCTGCTGAGGCGTCCCGCTGTGCGGCTTCGTGCTCGCAGAGGCCACGGGGTCATGTGCCGGAATCGTCTTCTCGCTGGTCACCATTGGGGCCGTCGCCTGCCCCGCAGGCTGTTCCGAGGCCGTGACCTGCGAGAGACGGGAAGGCTCAGCCTCCCGCCGACCATATCGGGTAACCAGAACGAAGGCCGCGACCAACACAGCGAGTCCGCCCGCGATGGCAAGCCCACGGTACGGAACAAGCCGCCCTAGATACTCCTGCAATCGCTCAAACAGTGTCTGAGGAGCCTGAGGCGCCAAGCCCAGACGTGCGGTCACGACCGCGGGTAACTCGGCCCAGTATTCGTCAGGCGGAGAATCAAACAAACCCTGCTGCAAAACCCTCTCGATCTGTCTGACCTGGTTAAGCTTCGTTGCACATTTGGCGCAGCGCTCCAGATGATGCGCGACCGTTTTGCAGTCGGCTTCAGGAAGTTCTTCATCCAAAAAGCCTCCCAACAGCGGCTGGATTTCATTGCAGTCCATTTCTTCACACCTCTAAGTTTTTTGCCTCTAAGTAGTGCTTGAGCAAACCTCGCAGTTTTTCTCGCGCACGGGACAGGCGAGACATGACTGTCCCAATTGAAATATCGAGGGCGTCGCTGATCTCCTGATAGCTCAACCCATCGTTGACTCTGAGCACAAAAACCATTCTTTGTTCGTCGGGAATCTTCTTCAGCGCTTCTTTCAACTGCTCGATGAGGTCGCCGCCATGCATGTCCGACAATTGCTGTGGCGATTCCGACAACTCGGCGTGGTGATTGTTTCCATCGACCTCATCCAGAGACAAGGCACGCAGCCGCGCCTTCTTCTTCTGATGATTCAGAGAAGTGTTGACGGCTATTCGGTAAAGCCAGGGGTAAAACGGATAGCTGTCGTCATAAGTATCGAGCTTCGTGTACGCCTTAATGAACGTTTCTTGCAGAATATCATCGGTGTCGTCGTGGTTCATCACCATTTGTAACACCGTGAAATAAATGCGCTTTTGATACTTACGGATTATCCATTCGAACGCCCTTGAATCACCAGAAAGTGCCTTTTGGATGTGTTTCCTAACATCCTTTTCGACCATTGAATCCATGTTTGCACGGCTTCTTACGAAAAAAACCAGTTGAGAATTCTCATTTGTATATACCGGATGCCGGCCGTTTTATTCCGCCTTTTTGTTGAGGCGTATCGAAGCCGGTGATTTGGGCGCCGCCAGTGGGGAGCCTAATTGAAGGGTTGTTCCGGGTGGGCGTCTGCGCTTTCCTGCAGGTCTGCGAGCTGCTTCAGGGCAAAACGCCCGAAATTGCTCTCCGAGCCTTGCTCATCGACGATACGCTGAAAGATTCTGCGGGCCTGAGGGATGTCGCCCAACTTCACCAGGCACTTGGCCGCTTCAAACAGAGCCGTAACGTGCCAGGGCAACTTTGTGGGCTTGGTGAGATACTTCACCTTCAAATACTCGGCGGTGGCACGCTGGAAATCCCCCATTTCGTTGTAGCTCTGCGCGATGTAGAATTGAATCTCGGCCTCGGACTCGGCATCCGCCTGGGGGAGCAATTCACGGAAATGTGCGATCGCGCGGCCGTACTCTTTCAGGCGCAGCAAATAAACACCGAGTTCGATGCGCTGGCGAAAGCTTTCGGGCGAATGGGGGAATTTCTCCAAGTAAGCTCGGGTCAAGGCTATGGCCTGATCCCAGAGTTGAAGATCGTGGTAACATTTGGTCAAATAAAGCATCGCCTTCCCGTAAAACTCTCCGGCCTTGGGATGCTGCAGCACTTTCTTGAATGCAGAAATCGCGTTTTCGATCTGGTGCGATTTGTAGTAGAAGTCCCCCAGATTGAAGTAGGTCAAAGGCGTGACCTCACTGTCGGGATATTTTTCCGGGAGCCTGGTGAGAATGTGTAGCGCCTCTTCGGTGTGATTCGTGATCAAATAGACTGCGCCCAAACCGAACTCACCTTTCGCCCCGAACTCGGTGTTCTTGTAGTCGCTTTTGAGCTTCTTGTACGCCTTCTCCGCCAGCTCAAAATCTTTGTTCGCCAGATGCCTGTCTCCTTTATCCAGCAGAAACTGCGCCTCTTCGCCGTCAGTGTCTTTGTAATCTTTCTTGAACCGCTTGAATTCTGCCGCTGCCGCGGCGAATTGTCCCTGCTTGATCTCACACCGAATGCTTCTGAACCTGGGATAGCGCGCCTGGGGTGCATCCGGAGCAAAATGGGCAGCGTTCAGATAGTGTTGCCGGGCCTCGCTGAACGACTCCTCTTGGAAAAGAATGTCGCCGAGCGCAGTTTCCGCTTTGTAAGCCAGACTCGGTGGCGCCGAATGGCCGAGAATCGCGGTGTAGTAGGCCTTGGCAAAGTTGGTCTCCCCGCGGCGCTGCGCGATGCGTGCGACCGCCAGTCTCGCCTCGTCAACCATCTTCTGCTCTTTCGCCTGGAAAATCACGCGCACATAGGTGGCCAGCGCCCGGCGGTCGTCGTGGAGATGCTCGTAAGCCTGGGCAAGCCGAAACCAAAGCGCGGCGGTCTGAGATGTGCCCAACCCTGCCTCCGCAGAATGTCGCTTCAGATAGGTCTCATAATCATGCACGGCGGATTGAAAGTCCCCGTGCTCGTAATGCAGGTCGGCCAATTCCCGCTGCGCCCGAGCCGCGAATCTTGAATAAAAAAACCGGGAGCGCACGGCCTCCAGGTCGCGGGTGGCCGCCTCCCAGTCTCCGGATTTTTTCAACAGCCTGGCACGCAAGAGCAGCGCCTCCGGCAGGAATCGGCTCGCGGGATATGCGTCCACGAACGCGGAAAACGCGGCCAACGCGGTGGAATCCTGCCCCAGACGATGAAAAGCCGTCGCGCGGCGGAAAGAAGCTTCCGCGGCGAAAGGACTGTCGGGATATTCGTTCAACAGCCGTTCGCAGTAGGTCTGAGCTTCCCGGAGCTTTTGGGGGGTCTCAGTGGTGTCCGACAAAACTGCTCTGGCCAGACGGATGAGCACGTAATCCAGATGCTTAGCCGGCGAAAAGGCCTGCGGCCAGGTCTGCAGGCTCTGCAGCAGCCGAGCGTAAGAAGCTTGCGCGTTCTCTTCCTGCGAGGCATCGATTTGTGCCAAAAGCCACAAGGCCTCTTCGCGGATTTCGGGAGTCTCCAGGCTATCTTTCACAAATGCCAGGCTGACCCGCGCGCTATCCAGAAACGCGTGCTGTTTTTCCCGCTGTCCCTGCAACTCGGCCTGCTGCGCCAACTTGAAGAATGTCCTCCCCAGCTCAAAATACGCCTCTTGCTTCAAGGCCGCTTCCAGCGTATCCGCGTGCGCGAGAATCTGTTTGAACTGGCGTTCGGCCGCAACAAAATCCTTCACGTCGAGATAAAGTTTGCCCCACTGCAGTGCACGAGACTCAGCCCGATTCGTCTCGCCCAGGCCTTGAAGCAGCTTCCCGATCCGCTCGATCCCGGATTGCGGCTCCAGCGGGACGGTCGCAGCGATGAGCCGGCGACGCAACTTCACCTCCTCGATCTCGTCGCCCGCGGGGTAGCGCCGCTCGTACCTGGCGTACTCCTTGAGCGCGACGCTGAACTCGCCGAGCTTTTCGTAGCAGCGTGCCAGTCTCATCTGCGACTCATCCACCAGGGGGGACGTCGAAAACTTTTCCTGAAACTCATCGTAGGCCCGCAGCGCTCGGGAGTAGTCATGCAAACTCTGGTCAAAAATCCGCGCGCGGCGAAACGCGAGGTCGGCCTGTCTTTCCCCGTCCGGGAACGCGTGCCCGTAGCGGGCGATGACTTGCAACGCCTCGTTTCCCCGCCCGGCCTGCAGCAGGGCATCCACCAGATCCACATAGGCCTGCTCCACACGCCGCTTGTCGGAAGAGGTCGCGCTTGAATCGAGCCGGGCCTCGGACACGAGCGCGCTCAACTGTGCGATGGCGGTCTCCAGGTCACCGAGCCGCAAAGCGGCCGAGGCAAGCTTGGCGCGAATCGCCTGTCGCAGTCCTGGAACGTTCTCCGCAGCCGCGCTTTTGTAGCTTTCGAGCGCCTGAGCGAATTCCTCCTGCAGCAAGAAAATGTCCCCCCGACCGAGATACGCTTTTGCCCGAAGTTCGGGGTCATGAGACGCGTCGAGAAACTTGTCGTAGAATTGCCCCGCAGCGTCCAGGTCTCCGCGCGCCTGACTCAACTTTCCCAGGCGAAAAAGCGCGGCAGCCGAGGCCGCGGAGCCATCATGTTTCAGAATGATCTGTTGGTAGGCTTTCTCCGCCGCATCGAATTCCCCCATCCGCTCGAGAATCTGCGCGCGCAGTAGGTGGACCCGCACGTCGTTTGGCTCGGGACCAAATGCCCGAAACACGGCATCGATCTCGTTCAACGCGTCCTCGTAGCGCCCCGCGGATTCGTGGAGCTTGATGATTTCCAGATGTGCCGCCATCCGCTCCGGGGAATCGGGATAAAGACGAGTGACATCGCGGAACGCGCTTAAGGCTTTGTTCGGCCGCCCCGCACGCAGCAGCGCTTTGCCCGCGCGCAACAGGGCCTCCGGCGCCCTGGCCTCGGTTGGATGGGAAAGCTGAAAAGAGCGGTAGAGGTGGGCCGCACTGAGGAAATCGCCCAACTCTTCCTGGCATTGGGCCATTCTAAACCGCCCCTGAGCGAGATGCGCGGAGCGCGGGTAGGAAATCTCGAGCTCCTTGTAGCGGTCAAATGCCGCCTTGAAGTCGGACAACTGAAAATAACTCTCGCCGCTGAGAAACAGGGCACTGTCTGCCCTGGGATCGTTGGGGAATTTCTTGACGAACTCCCGAAACTGCTCGGCCGCGAGTTTCAGCAGATTATCGTCGTAAAGTTTTTGGGCAAAAATAAATTCCTGCTCAGGATTGGCAAGTTGAGCCCAACTTTCCGGCGGCTTGACAGGAACGGAAAGGAGAATCAGAACACCCAAAACCAGGGCCGGTATCCGGGACCCCGAAGTTCGGTTCTGCCTACCGGAGAAGTTCGAGATTTGCATATTTGGCTACCAATTTTTTTCGGCCCACCTCGTCAAAGTCCACGGTGATTTTGAGCTGTTCCCCCCGGCCCTCGGTGGCGATGACCTTTCCCACGCCGAATGTCGCGTGACGAATCTCCGAGCCCACCGACAACACCGGGACCTCTTGTGAAAAATCCTCATACGCGGGCATGACGGCGTCTTTCTCCCGTCTCGCCTTCTTCGAGGTAAACCTCCGTCTAAGCGATTTCTGTTCCACGTAGCGCGGGTCCATCTCTTCGATGAAGCGAGAAGGCACATTGTCGAAATACTCGCCGAATCTCAGCCTTCTAGCCGCCCACGTGAGGTAGAGCTTTTCCTTTGCACGTGTCGCGCCCACATAAAACAGCCGGCGCTCTTCCTCTAACTCATCATTGCTCAAAAATGTTCGCGACAAAGGGAACAATCCCTCCTCCAACCCCGTGATGAACACCACCGGGAACTCCAACCCTTTGGCGCTGTGCAACGTCATCAGCGTCACCGCGTTGGCCTGGTCGTCCCAGGTGTCGATGTCGGTGACAAGCGACACTTCCTGAAGAAAATCCTCAAGCGTGGCCCCTTCCTGTTTTTTGGTAAAATCGACGATGGCCGAAAGTAGTTCCCGCACGTTTTCGCCGCGGTTAAACGCCTCCTCGGTGCCGATCTGTTTGAACTCCCGCAGGAGGCCGATCTCGTCTACCACCACCCGGGCCAATTCGCCCGGAGAAAACTCCTGTTTCAAATTGGCGTATTTGTCGATCAGCGAACAAAACTCGGAAATATTTTGCCGTATTCTGGAAGCGATAGACGAAATCTCCTCCACCCGCCGGGCGGCCTCCAGCATAGAAATCCCGTGCTCCCGCGCAAATTGCTCCAACTTCGTCAGAGAACCCTGACCGATGCCTCGCAAGGGGTAATTCACGACCCGTTTGAAGCTCACCGAATCGTTTGGGTTGCAGATCAGGCGCAAATAGGCGAGCACGTCCTTGATCTCTTTGCGCTCGTAAAATCTCACTCCGCCGACGATGACATACGGAATCCCGGCGGCGCGCAGCGCGTCTTCGAGAATGCGAGACTGCGCATTCGTGCGATACAAAACAACGAAATCGTTGAAATTCCGCCCGGCTTCCAGCAGCTCGTCTTTGATCATCCCAACGACCAAAACCGCTTCGGACGCGTCGTCATCGACCTCCACCACCACCACTTTATCGCCTTCTCTTCGCTCCGTCCACAGGGTTTTCTCCCGGCGGCGCAGATTGTTCTGTACAACCGAATTGGCAACATTCAAAATGTTCTGTGTGGAACGGTAATTTTGCTCCAGATGAAAAACCTTGCAGTCCGGGTAATCCTTTTCCATGTTCAGAATGTTGCGGATGTCCGCGCCGCGCCAGCGGTAAATGGACTGGTCGTCATCGCCCACGACGCACAGATTCTTGTGTTTGGCCGCCAGCTTCTTGAGCAAAAGATACTGCGTCCGGTTGGTGTCCTGGTACTCATCCACCAGAATGTATTTCAGCCTCTTCTGGTACGTCTCCAGAACCGCGGGGGAACGCTCGAAGAGATAAAGCGGATTGAGCAACAAATCGTCGAAGTCCATGGCGTTGTTTTCCCGCATCATTTTCTGGTAGTACGCATAAACCTTGGCCACAGTCTCTTCGAAAGCATCCTTCGCGGTTGCGGCAAACTCATCGGGACTGACAAAATCGTTCTTCGCCCCCGCGATGCGGCCCAAAATGGCTTCGGGGCTGTACTCTTTGGGCGGAATGTTCAACTCCGCCATCACGCCTTTCAGAAAACGAATCTGGTCGTCCCGATCGAAGATCAAGAAATTGCGCCCGTAACCGAGGCGCTCCCCTTCCACCCGCAGGATCCGGGCGCAGATGGAATGGAACGTGCCGATCCAGATGTCTTTGCCGCGCTCGCGAGTCAAGGTCAGAATGCGGGTCTTCATTTCCTGGGCCGCTTTGTTTGTGAAAGTCACCGCCAGAATTTGCCACGGTTTGACCCCCACATGCTCGATCAAATATGCGACCCGGTAGGTGAGCACGCGGGTTTTTCCGCTGCCCGCACCCGCCAAAATCAACACCGGGCCCTCGGTGCACTGAACCGCTTTCCTTTGTTCGGGATTCAACGCCTCCAACAAATACTTCGCGTCGGCCGCCTTAACCCTTTGAGCCATGCCCCACACCCCTCCTCTTTTGGTTGACGCGACGACGGTATCGGTCGAATTTTGCCTTTGCCCTCAAGTGTTCCTTGAAGGTTCGGCTGAACGTATGGGACCCGTCGCCATTCGCGACAAAATATAGATAATTACTCTTCTCCGGATAAAGAGCCGCTTTAAGGGACGCAAGACCGGGATTGCAAATCGGCCCCGGCGGAAGCCCTGGGTATTTGTAGGTGTTGTACGGCGAATCGATCTCCAGGTCGCGGCTCAGAAGACGCCTGGGCGCCCCGTCGATGATGTACTGAATGGTGGGGTCGGCCTGGAGCAGCATGTGGCGCTTCAACCGATTGTGGTAGACGGAGCTGATTCGCCGGCGCTCCGAATCCACCACCGCTTCCCCTTCGATAATCGAAGCCAACGTCACGACCTCCGGCACCGACATCCCGAGCTCTTCCGCGCGCTGCCGCATCTCTGCAGTGAAACGCTGCTGAAAAGTCTTCACCATCAGCTCGATGACCTCTGCAGCCCGCACCCCCCAACGCAGGTTGTAGGTTTCGGGAAACAGGAAGCCTTCCAGCCCGTCCGCGTCGACGTCGAGCCGGTGAGCAAAGGTACTATCCTTGACCAACTGCATGAAGCGGGTG